>JAWKQB010000002.1:300000-487500 GCA_041390365.1 Syntrophotaleaceae bacterium
TGGCGGCCTGGACAAATTCCTCAGGATAGCGGCTCAGATTGACCGCGTACAGGATGAACAGCCCGCCGAACAGCAGCAGCTCCGAAAACAGGAACAGCCACATCCCCATTCTGGCTCCGACAAGGTCACGATGGGCCACATCGTTCATGGACGCCCTGCCTTGTCGATTTCATATGGACCGTGGGTCACTACGGGAATTTTTTCAAAATTCTCCGTCGGGGGAGGCGAGGTGGTGAGCCATTCCAGTGTCGCCGCCCGCCAGGGGTTGTTGCCCACCAGGGGACCTTTACGCATGCCGCGGTACAAATTGAAGAACATCAACAGCAGGCCGGCTGCCAGAATCCAGGAGCCCACCGTCGAGATCGCATTGAGATTCTGGAATTCGGGCAGATAGTCGTAATAGCGTCTCGGCATCCCCCTCAGACCCACGATTTTCATCGAAAAATAGAGAATGTTGAACCCGATGAACAGGAGTGCCCAGGCAACGGTGGCCACTTTGTGGTTATACATCCGGCCGTAGACCTTGGGCAGCCAGTAGTGCAGCGCGCCGAAAAAGGCGAAGCCGGTGCCGCCGAACATGGTGTAATGAAAATGCCCGACCACGAAATGGGTGTCGTGAACATGAATGTTGGTGGCGGCGGAACCGAGGATCAGGCCGGTGAGCCCGCCGATGGAAAACAGGAACACGAAGGTCAGGGCATGAAGCATCGGCGGCGCCAGCGAAATGGATCCCTTGTACAGCGTCGCCACCCAGTTGAAGACCTTGACCGCCGACGGTATGGCAACCACGAAGGTCAGCAGGGAAAAGACCAGGATCGCCGTGTCGCTCATGCCGCTGACGAACATGTGATGGCCCCAGACCAGGGAACCGGCGGCGGCGATGGCCAGGCTTGCGATGGCCACGGCCCAGTAGCCGAAGATCGGTTTGCGGGCAAAGACCGGCAGGATTTCCGATACGACCCCCATGCCCGGCAGGACCATGATGTAAACTGCCGGATGGGAGTAGATCCAGAACAGATGCTGGTACATGATTGGATCGCCGCCCCGTGCCGGATCGAACAACCCCAGGCCGATGATGCGCTCGACCAGAATCAGGACCAGGGTGATGCCGAGAATCGGGGTGGCCAGGATCTGCACCCAGGCGGTGGAGTACAGGGCCCAAAGGAACAGTGTCAGGCGGGACCAGCCGAGGCCCGGAGCTCGCAGGCGGTGAATGGTGGTGACGAAGTTGATGCCCGTGAGAATCGAGGAAAAGCCGATGATGAATACGGCGAAAACCGCCAGGGAGACGTTGGTCGGAGTTTCGGCACTGAAGGGCAGGTAGAAGGTCCATCCGGTGTCGGGCGGCCCGCTGCCGCTGAACAGGGAGGCGATGGCCAATCCCGCGCCGAGAATGTAGAGCCACCAGGAAAGGAGGTTCAGACGGGGAAACGCCACATCCCGGGCGCCGATCTGCAATGGCAGCATAAGGTTGCCGAAGGCTCCCGGTAGGCCGGGGATGATGAACAGGAAGATCATGATCACCCCGTGCAGGGTGAAGATGACGTTGTAGGTCTGGGCCGTTACGATGGTGGGGCCGGGAGCGATCAGTTCCAGGCGCATCAATACGCCGAGGGTGGCCCCCACCAGAAAGAAAGCGATGACCGAATAGAGGTAGAGAAGCCCGATCCGTTTATGATCGGTCGAGAAGATCCAGTCGAAAAGGGCCGGTTGCCGGCCTGAAGGGGCCAAAAACCCCTTGTTTGCGATCGTGCTCATAAAAATCCGTTCCTTGTTTGACGGGGTCGTCGACGATTCCAGCCCGGTTTACATCCGGGTCAAGTTTTTTTCCTTCCGCCCGCGACGAGAAACAGGAGAAAGCCGCCTGCGGTGAGCAGGACGACGATGGCGACGATGCGCAGGTAGTTGAAGACGTACTGCTTTTTCTCCGGATCAAAGCTGAAACAGAAGCTGGCCACCTTGCGGATGGTGGTCCCCACGCGCCCTTCGCCTGCTTCGGTTAGGGCCAGCGTCAGATCCATCGGCAGCATGTGGGTGCCGTGCAGGTAGCGGACGATCTTGCCGCTCTCCGATACGACGAAGATGGCTACGGGATGGATGAAATCATTCCCCTGGCGCTGGAAATGGTAACCGGCGGCATCGGTCAGGCTCCGGATCGCCTGCGGCTCTCCTGTCAAAAACCGCCAGGCGTCCAGCGGGTATGCATCGTTCATAGCGGTCCGGTAGGTTTTTCGGGCCGCCCGGGCAGCCGCCGGAGTGTCCCGTTCATCAAAGCTGACGGAAAGAACCCGGTAGTCCTCCGCCGGTTTCAGTCTGACCTGCGGCAGGGTCCGGGCCAGGTCGGCCTGCAGGAAATTGCACACGTTGGGACAACTGTAATAGACCGGAGCGATGATGGTCGGACCGGTGATCAGATCGCGCAGAACGACCGGATTCCCCTCTTCATCGGTGAATGTCAGATCGAGAGGGATGCTCTCCCCCAGGCGTTCCTGCAAACCGACTTTTGCGTCAGTTGTTGAATCGGGCACAGGATGTACGTGCTCCGCCTGCCCGGTAACCTGGCTGGAGTGGGCGGCGTCATGATCGGAATGATCGGAATGATCGGAATGATCGGAATGATCGGAATGATCGGAATGATCGGAATGATCGGAATGATCGGAATGGGCATGCTTGGCCGCTTCTGGTCGGGTATTTTCTGCTGCCGCCTCAGCTATACCCGTCCGCAGCAGTAAGACGGTCATGAGAAGACCGGTCAGGCACAGAAGAAATGGCAGGCCCAATGATTTTGATTTTAGAAAGCTCATCGGTGAAATTGTTTTCCCTTTTTCTTTTTTGCTGGTCACTCAAGTTTCCGGGTAATCGAAACCGCTCAATCGGGGTCGGGTTCGGTCTCGGGGTCACTATCAAGAATGCACAGTAATCACCGGAAATTATACGGGAAGAGGATGCCTATTGCAATGCAGCGGCCGGTTTTGTGTGTTGTTGGTATCCGAAGCCGTCCCCGACCGCGATACCGACCCCGATACCGATACCGATACCGACAGGGGAAGCTGGATAGTGGAGGGAAATATTGCGCGGGTCTCAAGCTTTTGATAGCATGTGACCTGCTTTGCCACGAAGATTAAATTGAAAAATGGTTCATGGGAGAAACATGCAGGAAATCATCGATCGTCTCACTGAGCTGGAGATTCGTTATTCGCACCAGTTGCGCCTTTTGGAGGAGCTCAACGAGGTGGTGACGGAATGCAACGAACGGATTGCTCTTTTGGAAAGAGACAACCGGATGCTGCAGGAAATGCTCAGGGCTCTTGCTCCGGATTCGACGGAATCCCCCGATGAATAGCACGTGGTTGAAATTCGACTGGCGTCCGGTGGTCCGCAACGCCCTGCTGATCTCACTGGCAGCCTTCGCGCTTGGCCTGGCCGTGAACGGCAGGTTGCTCTGGCAGGTGTTCAACGGGCGAACGGTCTCCTCGGAAGCCTCCCCGGCCGCCGGGTCCGAAGTGCTGTTGCCGCTGCCGGTGGAACTGGACGAGGTGCGGGAGCTTGTCGGCGGCGAGACCCTGCTGGTGGATGCCCGTACACCGGAGGCCTATCTCGAAGGACATCTTCCGGGCGCCGTGTCCCTGCCGCTGGGCGCCGATGCAAAGCGGTTGAAGGCTTTTCGCCGGGAAGTGCCTCCGGATCGGCCGCTGATCCTCTATTGCAGCGGCTATGGCTGTCCGGATTCCTTTATCCTTGCCGAAGAACTGCTTGCTTCCGGTTATCGGGATGTCCGGGTGTACGAAGGCGGGGTGCCCGAATGGATCGATGCCGGCCTGCCCGTGGAAAAGGGGGAGTTGTGAGGCGATTTTACCCGCTCTTCCCTCATGCCTGCCGCCTCGCTCTGGCCGGCATCTTTCTGTATGCAGGCATCGTCAAGGCCCTGGACGTCACCGCTTTTGCCGGCAGCGTGGCCAATTACAAAATCCTTCCCTATCAGTTGAATTTCCTGGTGGCTGCCGGTTTGCCCTACGTGGAGATGGTCGCGGGTCTGCTGCTGCTCCTTAACCGCCAGGTGCGCCCGGCCACCCTGGTGCTGGGTGCAATGAATACCGTCTTCATCGTGGCCCTGATTTCGGTCATCATCCGTGGACTCGACATCGATTGCGGCTGTTTCCGACCGGCGGGAGAGGGGCATACCACGGCCCAGGCAGCCCTGGTGCGGGACCTGGGGATTATGGTCCTGGCCGTGGTGACCTTTTTCCAGTCCGGGATAAAAGCCACCTGAGGCATGCCGGTTCTGCTGCTGCATCCTCCGGCGGTCAAGCCCGCCGGCCCCCCGTTGGGAATTGCCGTGCTGCTTGGCCATCTGCGCAGTCGCGGGATTTCCGTTTCGGCTATCGATGCCAATCTGCAAGCCTGTCTTTATCTGCTGGAACCCGGCCGCCTGGCGAATCAAGCCGGCCCCGACCCCGGTACTGCCCTTGCAAGGGCCATAAGACATGTCCCCCGGGCCCTGGAACTGCTTCGATCCCCTGCCGCTGCGGCCGCTTTCGCCCGCTACCAGACGGCAGTGGGACATCTCAACACGGCCCTGGGAGTTTATCGGGGCTTTCAGGGTGAGGAGCGACTGACCCTGGGCGATTACAGCCACAGCCGGCTTTCGGCGTTTTCACCAGAGCATCTTGCACGGTTGGCAACAGGCAAGGAATCGACCCTCTTCAGCGCCTATTTTCACGAAAAGCTGCTGCCTGACATTGCCGACAGGAACCCCCGGCTCATCGCCCTTTCGATCAACTATCGGCATCAGGTGCTGCCGGCCTTCGAGCTGGCGGGTCTGCTGCGCCGCCGCTTTCCGGGGGCTCTGCTGGTGGCCGGCGGTGGCCTGCTCACCTCCTGGAAGGCTGTCCTGCTGCAGCGGAATCTGGTTTTGCCCCCCTTCGATCACATCGCGTTCGGTCCCGGTGAAAGCGTCCTTGCCCGACTCGCAATGGACGGGAGAAGGGCCGAACATTTCCTCGAATCCGCTGCGGAACTGGTTTTTCAGCCCGATTTCAGTGGCCTCGATCCCGCGGAATACCTGAATCCCCATCCGATCCTGCCCTTGACCGCCAGTCGGGGATGCTACTGGGAGCGATGCCTTTTCTGTCCGGAAGCGGTGGCTCCAACGCACCCTTTTGCCGCCGCTGAACCTTGCGCCTTTCCCGAGCTGATAATCGGACTTGCCGAACAGTGGCGGACAGGGCACTTCCATCTCACCGACAACGCCCTGCCGATCCCCCATTTGCGGGCCATGGCGTCACGCAAGGAGGAGCTGAAAAATTTTTCCTGGTATGGTTTCGTCCGTTTCGAGCCGGGGCTTGCCGACCCTGCCCTGGCCGCGGATCTCGCCCGCGCCGGGTGCCGTATGTTGCAGCTCGGCCTGGAAAGCGGCTCGCAAGAGGTGCTGGACCGGCTCGGGAAGGGTACCCGGCTGGAGACCGCTGCTGCTGTTCTGCACAACCTGCACGGAGCCGGCATCGCTACCTATGTCTACATCATGCTCGGGACTCCTGAAGAGACGGAGGAGGATCGGCGCCTGACCCTGGCCTTTCTCGAAAAGCACGCCGCAAGCATCGATTTCCTCAACCTGGCGATCATGAACCTGCCCAAGGATTCGGTGCTGCCGGGAGAGGGGTCACTGCCCGATTCCAAGGAGGACTCCCTCGCCCTCTATCGCCCGGTGGACGAAGAAGCCGTCCAGCGCCGCGCCGCACGCCGGTTCCTGCAGCGGGAATTGCTCGCCTCGCCGGCCATCCGCGCCATCGTTCACCGCACCCCGCCGCTGTTCACCTCGAACCATGCGATGTTCTTCGGCCAGAAGCGGGGCTAGTGTCCCGTGCGGGTAGTCGTGTCAAATAATTCTGAGACATTTTTGGTACTGCCAAGGCGTCGCCAATGCAGGCCTAGCCGTGCGCTAAATCAAATTGGCGCAACGCAGGCAGGGCCGAAAAGGGCCAGAATTAGAAGACAGGATTAACCGCACGGAGCACTAGGTGTCCACCAAATTAAAAGTTTCCCTGGGTCTCTGTGTCCTCAAGTGAGCGAAGCGAAGTTGTGGTGAAATGAATTTTTCGGTTTTTCACCCGAGACCAAAAATAGACTTCCAATGCCACTTGTGATAAACCGGCCTCAGATCACTTTGGGAGAATTTATCCATTTATGAACGACTGGCAGCGACAACTCGCAGCGGCTCTCACCGATCCTGCCGAACTGGCAGATCGGTTCGCGATCGATCCGGCGCCTTTGCGGGAAGTGGTGCGGCGCTATCCCATGCGCATCACCTCCTACTATCTCGGTCTGATCGAAGGGCCCGGCGACCCTGTCTGGCGACAGTGCGTGCCCGATGTGCGGGAGCTGGATATCAGCCAGGACATTCCCGATCCTCTCGATGAGGAGCGGTTGTCTCCGGTGCCGCTGGTGGTTCACAGGTATCCAGACCGGGTTCTTCTGCTGGCCAGCGGCGAATGCGCGGTCTACTGCCGGTTCTGCACGCGCAAACGCAAGATCGGGTGTCCCGGCATGGCGGTATCCGAATCGGGTCTGGAAGCTGCACTGGAATACATTGCCCGCAACTCACAGATCAGCGACGTCATCGTTTCCGGGGGCGACCCGCTGCTGCTCGAAGACGACCGGCTGGAAAAGCTCCTGTCCCGCCTGCGGGCTATTCCCCACGTTGAAGTGATCCGCCTCGGCAGCCGGGTTCCCGTCACCCTGCCCGAACGTATCACCGAATCCCTCTGCAGCATGCTCCGACGGCACCATCCCGTCTACCTCAACACTCATTTCAATCACCCCAGGGAGCTGACCCCGGCCGCCGCACAAGCTTGTGGCCGGCTGGCCGACGCCGGTCTGTCTCTCGGCAACCAGACCGTCCTGCTGCAGGGAGTCAACGATTCCGCCGCCGTCATGCGGCAGCTGGTCAAGGGCCTTTTGAAGATGCGGGTGCGGCCCTACTATCTGCATCATATGGACCTTGTCGCCGGCACCGGCCATTTTCGAACCCGTATCGAAACCGGGCTGGACATCATTGCCGCCCTGCGGGGTCCTGTTTCCGGTCTCGCCGTCCCGCATTACGTCATCGATGCACCCGGGGGCAAAGGAAAAATCCCTCTGCAGCCGGAATACCTGATCCGTCTCGGCGATCAGGCGCTACTTCGCACGCCCGGGGGGGAACCCATCGTCTTTCCCAACAGAGCGAGCTCTGATTAACGGATCGCTCTCACCTTAAAGGTAATGCTTTCGGCTTCTTGAAAAAAGAACGCCCCGGGGGAGGGGGGCCGCCGGGACGTAATAAAGGAGATGATATGAAAGAAAGCGGTCGTTGACCGCTCCGGGGGTAAGATAGAGCTTTCCGGAGTAGATAGGCTATAGGCTGGATGTTGTACTGGGGCGTTGACCCTGAAAAGGAGATTAGACTTTGCCTGTAGCTGAAACGTCACCGTGGGGCCTGGACCCTGGATAGGAGGCTGGTGGTCACCGATTCGCATCTACTCCACACAACCAAGAACAGGAGTAGAGACAATGGTTAGATTTATCGGGATTGACCTTCACAAGACGGCATTTACGGTCTGTTTTCTGGAGGGCGAAGAGAAGCGGCTGGAGAGTTACAAGATTGGCGAGATGGATCGGTTTCGGTCGGAGTTGCGCCGGGATGATAAATTGGCGTTGGAGACCACGACCAACACCCGGAGTTTCATCAAACAGATCCGGGATGCGGTGGGCTCAATCCACGTGATCAACACCATGCAGTTCAAGGTGGTCAGCCAGTCGGTCAAGAAAACGGATGCCAACGATGCCGAGACCATGGCGTTTTTCCTGAGCAAGGGGATGCTGCCGGAAGTGCGAATGAAGGACGAACACTACGCAGAGCTTGAGAGTCTGGCCAACACACGGCACAAGCTGGTGCAGTTGCGTACGGCGCTGAAGAACAAGATACACAACATCCTCAACGCCCAGGGAATTGTGACGAAGAAGGAAAGCCTGTCGAGCCGCAAGGGGTTGGAGAAGGTCCTCAATCATCCGATCAGCGCGGTGGCCGCCATCGAACTGGAAGTGATCGTCGAGCAGATCAAGGGGCTTGACGCCGGCATCGCCAGGATCGACCAGGAGCTGGCCGACAAGGGCAAGAAACTCGATGGCCACGAGAACATCACCAGCATCAAGGGGGTGGGCGACAAGGGCGGCGCGATCCTGCTCAGCGTGATTGGCAACATCGAAGACTTTGAGGACGAGAAGAAACTGGCAGCCTACTTCGGCATTGTCCCTCGGGTCAGCAATTCCAACGAGACCAACCGCCAGGGGCGCATCACCAAGCGCGGGAGCAAGTTGGGCCGAACCACGCTGGTGCAGTGCACACTGATAGCGATTCGTTATTCCCCGTACCTGAAAGCGTTTTACGAGAAGCTCAAGGCGAAGAAGGGGTCGGGCAAGGCGATCATCGCCACGGCCAAGAAACTGTTGGGCATCATTTATCTGACACTGAAGAACAAGTGGGTCTTTGAGGACTTTCCGAATTTCGTCCTGAAAGAGAGCTGAAAACAGAACCTTACAACCAAGAAGAGTAGATTTCTTTCATAGGAGGATAGCATGGACAATGCGGTTTACGTTCAGGCCGGAGATACGCCCAACGCCATTAAAGTCTTGATGATCACCTGCTTGCGCTCCTTGAGCACATCTCGATAGTCCTGGCTGTCAGTATTGGAAATTTCCATCCGCAGGTCGCTGAGTTCCACTTCAAGGATGCTGACCAGAATTTCCTTTTCCATCGGGTTCAGTTCGAGCTGGTACATGGAGTGCCTCCCGGTATCGATGCTTGTTTTTCGCGCCCCACTTACTAATATATTAATACACTTTTGAACGGGCGCAACATCGCCCACCAATTGGGACCACACCGACGCTCGGTAAAACTTTTTTCGAAGGGGCAAGGCGGGATGGCCGACCAATCATGGAGTCCGCGGAGCCTGCTGGCGACATCCAATAGCTATTGGCAGACCTGCGTTTTGCATGCCGCGGTCGAGCTCGATCTGTTCACGCCTTTGGATGAAAGGAGCGAGACACCGCAGACTCTTGCCTTGCTGATCGGGGCTGACCGTGATGCCCTGGAAAGGCTCCTCGGTGCCCTTGCTGCGATGAAACTGCTGGTTAAGAAGGGTGATGGCGAGTTTACCTGCCCTCAGAACGTAGCTCAGTTGCTGTCCCGGAGATCCCCTCGCTATCTGGGTCATATCGTACTGCACCATCAGCAGTTGATGGAATCGTGGAAACGGCTGAGCCAGGCGGTGAAAAGCGGCCTGCCGGTCAGACAGCCCTATGCCGGGGATGATCCGGAATGGCGGCGGAACTTTCTGCTCGGCATGTTCGACCTCGCCAGGCTGCTGGCTCCGAAAATGGCCGCAGCGATCGATCTGTCGGACCGACGCAGACTGATCGATCTTGGGGGAGGCCCGGGAACCTGGGCTATTCATTTCTGCCTTGAAAACCCGAAACTTGAAGCGGTTGTCTACGATCTGCCCACGACCCGTCCCTTCGCCGAGGAGACCATCGCCCGCTTCGGTTTGAGCGACCGCATTTCCTTCCAGGCAGGCAACTTCCTCAAAGAAAAAATCCCGGGCAGCTATCACGTTGCCTGGCTTTCCCACATCCTGCATGGGGAAGGACCCGGGGATGTCCGCATCATTCTGGAGCAGGCCGCTTCCGTTCTGGAGCCCGGCGGCCTTCTCCTGATCCATGAATTTGTCCTCGACGACGATCTGGCCGGACCGCTGTTTCCGGCCCTCTTTTCCCTCAACATGCTGCTTGGCACCCGGGAAGGGCGATCCTATTCCGAAACGCAGCTATTCGACTTTCTGCGGTCGGCCGGATTCCGGGATCTGCGCCGTTTGGCCCTCGACCTGCCGGGAGATTCCTCGGTGATCGCTGCCATTTTGTAATCCGGACATCCTCAATCACCCCCTTGGTTTCAACGCGGACCTTCGGCACGATTTTTCCCAAGATGCTAGAATGGGGTGTCTGACGCGAGGGCAGCTATCGATGAAGCGGTTACGAGAGGATCTCCGTCAGGGGGATCACCTGTTGCGCGATCCGGAAGCATCGGCACAGGCCGTCGGTCTGCGCTACATGCATGACGGTCTTTCCGGCATCCGGCGCCGAAGGCACGGAAAAGGGTTCACCTACCTGGATCAGAATGGGCAAACCATCCGCGACAAGCTGATCCTGGAGCGCATCCGCAGCCTGGTCATTCCGCCGGCATGGACCGAGGTCTGGATCAGCCCAACTTCCGATGGTCATCTGCAGGCCACTGGCCGGGACGAACGGGGGCGTAAGCAGTATCTGTATCATCCGGAGTGGGCAGAGTTTCGCAACCGGGTCAAATTCTCCCATATCCTGCAGTTCGCCGATGCCTTGCCCCTGTTGAGGCGCAGGGTGGAGGCGGACCTGCGCCAGCGACGGCCTACCCGGGAGAGAATTCTTGCCGCCGTCATCCGGCTGCTGGAAAAGAGTCTGATTCGGGTCGGCAATGAAGCCTACCGGCGGGAGAACGACTCCTTCGGCCTCACCACCCTCCGGCGTCAGCACGTGGAAGTGACCGCTGCGGAGATCCGCTTCTCCTTCCGGGGAAAATCAGGCAAATGGCATGAGAGAAGCGTGCGGGACCGGCGAGTCGCCGGGGTTTTGCGGAAAATCCTCGAACTGCCCGGGCAGGAGCTGTTCCGCTATCTGGACGACGAGGGGGAGTTGCGTACCGTCGCTTCGGAAGATGTGAACGAATACCTGCAGGCGGCGACCGGTTCGGAATTTACCGCCAAGGACATCCGGACCTGGCATGCCACGGTTGGTGCCGCGGACGCCCTGCGGTCCCTGGGACCGGCAGAATCCGCCTCTCAGGAAAAGAAGAACATAGCTGCGGCCCTGCGCCAGGTGGCCGGACTCCTGGGCAACCGTCCGGCCGCCAGCCGCAAGTACTACATCCACCCGCTAATCCTGCAATCCTATGCGGAGGGGACGCTGCTTCCCGCCCTCGATCTGATCCTGGAAAAAGTCGAAGAAAACCGCCCTCCGGAACTGGACCCCATGGAGACGGCGGTGAAGATTTTCCTCGAATTCCGCCGCTCAATGTAGTGGGTCAGGCAAAGGTAATGTCGAAAGGCTTTCTTCTGGTCGGTTTCTTTCCGGCCCCGTCTGGGTGGCCGAGGATGATCGGAGCCACCAGTTCCCAGCCCTCCGGCACGCCCAGTTCCTTTTTCACCGCGGGATCGGAGAAGAGGTTGTGGGCAAATCCGATCCAGCAGCAGCCGAGACCATCCTCTTCGGCCAGCAGATGCAGATTGTAGGCGACCATGCTGCAGTCATAGACATGCCAGAAGGCCTGGCTGTCACCATAGATGATGATCAAAGCGGGGGCATCGTAGAAGATATTGTAATTCGGATTCTTGAGTTGTTCCTCGTACTGCTGGATGTAGGGGCAGGAGGCCAGCTTGTCCAGCCAGTCCTGCTTGGCGGCATCGGAATAGGCCTTCATTCTGGCTTTGTCGGTGACGACCACGAACCGCCAGGGCTGGTTGTTTGAACCGCTCGGCACCCAGACCGCATCCTGGATCAGCCCGGTAATCTGCTCCCTGGAAAGGGTTTCGTCGGTGAATTTCCTGCAGGTGACCCGCTTCTGAATCAGAGCCCTCAAGCTGTCCATGCATACTCCTCCTTGAAAGAAATTCTGTTGTGTCCGATTCGATGCGACAAAGGATAACCCCTTTAATATTTCGAAATCAATAGAAGGCTGTTCAGATCTTCCGGCTTAAGGAACTCGAATGGGAATCCGAGAGCTTAGGCGTTCCGTCTCAATCCGCCGGCGAAACAACGACCGATTGCGGTCATTTTTGGTGAAATTCACCCATATGGGTGATTTCTCCACGGGCGACTCCTGCTATTAATACCCTGTAGGGAATGGTTTTCAATCAGGACTTGGAGGGGAAGACATCATGCCGAAGAGACTCTCGATCAGCAAACAGATGCAGGCAGCACCTGAGGACAGAACAATAAACTTTTTTTTGCGAGCCGTGCGGACCTTCAGTGCCATCCTATTGGGGTTTGTGCTGACGACGCCGGGAGCGGGGCCGGCGCAGGCCGAAAATCTTGCCCTGAACAAGACAGTTATTCCTTTCACCAACACCGCCCCGGTGGCCGTGTACCACCCGGACAATATTGTGGACGGAGACGATACGACCGTCTGGTACAGTTATCAGGGAATTAACAACCAGGTCTCTTTTGTTCTGGATCTGGGCAGCGAGGAGGAGATCGGGCGTTACCGGTTTATTCCGCTTCAGGCGGCCTCGGTGCTGGTGGAAACATCCCTCGACAACAGCTCCTGGACCGAGCGGTTGAACCAGTCTCTCGCCTTCCCCTTCAACACCGAACTGGAGGTTACGGAGACAGCCCCCTACCTGGCCCGCTATGTCCGTTATACCAGCACGAACAGTCATTTTGCCTATGTCGGCCTGGCAGAGTTCGAAGTCCATCCGCCCACCCCGTCGGTTTCCTTTGCCGGCGGAGACGGATCTGCCGCCGATCCTTTTCAGATAGCCACGGCGGAACAGCTCGATGCGATACGGGATCATCTCGATGCCCATTTCATTCTGCTCAATGATATCGATCTGGATGTCGCGCCCTACAACACGGGAGCCGGGTGGGAGCCGATCGGGAATTATTTCGGTTTCGGCGACCCCGACAACGCGCCCTTCACGGGAAGTCTGGACGGCGCCGGCTACACCATCGACAACCTTTCCATCAGTCGGCCCGATGAAGATTATGTCGGCCTGTTCGGCTGGGCCAGCGGCGCAGTGCTGGAAAATTTGCGCCTGCAGGTGGCGATCACCGGCAAATCGTTTGTTGCCGGCCTGGTTGGCAATATCGAGCCCGGTACCATCACCAATGTTCAGGTCACCGGTACGGTCACGGCCACCGCCAATGCCGTGGGCGGTCTGGCCGGGCGTATCCGAGAAACGGCAGTCGCCGACTGCAGCGCCGATGCGGAAATATCCGGAGGCAGCGACACCTATGGAGGCGGGACCGATGTGGGTGGTATGATCGGCAATGTGCAGAACGACTCGGCTCTCTCCTCCTGTTTTGCCCGAGGTTCGGTCAGCGGCAGATCGATGCGGATCGGCGGGCTGGTCGGCACCCTGTATGCTTCCAGCATGGTCGATTCCTACGCCACGGGAGATGCGGTGGGGCGGGAGTCCGTCGGCGGCCTGGCCGGAGAGCATAGCGGCAGTTCCACGATTTCCCGATCCTTTGCTACGGGTCATGTGACCGCGAACGCCAACGGGAATACCTTCTTTGGCGGCCTGGTGGGGAACAATACCGGTACGGCTCGCATCGCCGATGCCTTTGCCACGGGGCGCGTGGAAGGAGTGGGCGCCTGCGGCGGCCTGGTCGGTCTGAACAATACCAGCGCTTCCATTGCCAGGGCCTATGCGGTCGGCCGGGTTGTCGGCAGTGGGGATTCGGTGGGCGGCCTGGTCGGAGGGAATAGCGGAACGGTCGAGACGTCTTACTACAACAGCGAGACCTCCGGGCAAGTGGATGCAGGCAAAGGCACTCCGGCGACAACGGACGAAATGCGCAAGCAGGCCGCCTTTATCGATTGGGATTTCCCCGGCGTGTGGAAGATCGTCGAGGATCATACCTTCCCCTTCCTGAGCTGGCAGACCTTTTCAACCGTGGCTCCGTCCCTGCTGGCACCCGTTGACGGAGACACCATTGCCGATCTCAACCCGACCCTGGCCTGGCTACCCGCTCCAGGTCCCGATGGAGAGGAAGTCGCTCAGTACCAGGTACAGGTGGCTACCAGCCCGGACTTTGTCGTGGGGCTTCAGCAATTCAGTGTTTCGGCAACCGGGGCTTTACTGCCATCCGGTCTTGGCTTTGCCGCACTGCTTCTGTCCACAGGCACCTTCGTCGGACGGCGCCGCCGGGTGGCGGTTCTGGTGACGGGTGCGGCACTGGTCTTGCTGCTGTTCAACGGTTGCGGCGGCAGTGGAAGCAGCAGCAGTGGACAGGATGGTGAGGAAAGCGACGCCGCCATTAGTCTTGACCTGCAGAACCTGGATGAGGCGACCACCTATTACTGGCGGGTCCGTGCACGTGATAATCAGGGCCAATGGTCCGATTGGAGCACCGAATGGCATTTCGCCACGGGAGGTTCTGAATAGTTTCCGTACCCGCCGCTTTTTCGGAGCCAACCTTCCGGTTGACTGCCGGCCGCTCTCTGATCAGCCCCATTCCCCAACAGGAATGGGGCTGATTTCAGTTACGGTTTGACACGCTTCCTCGACACGGGTAATATGCCATCCATTTAAAGAGCTTATTAATCCTCTTTTTCCGACAGCATTAAAGGGATCACAAAGGAGAACCACGGGTCTGTGGCGGCAGGGATTTGCCACGGCGGACCAATTCGGATCGTTATCAAACCAGCAGGGGAGGACGGAGCGTCATGGAGAGCAGCAAGGCGGCTGTAAATTTGAAGCCCGAGAAGCAGAGCCTCGAAATCGGTATCATCGGAGGACCTTTCGACCGGATCACCACTGTCCTGAGCGAATTCGAGCCGGGGCAAAAAGACTTTATCCGACCCCTCGAAAGTTTCGGAGTGACTCCCCGCACGGTTGCGGAGGTGGCCGAGAGGGAAGTCGAGATCAGGGTCCCGGCCCGGCTTCACCCCACCGTGCTCGACATGAACCGCTTCAACCTGCAACGCGCCGGCGGCGGGGGGATCGGGATCGGCATCCAGGTCTATTTTCACGCCCGGGTCCGCTCCCTGAAAGCGCCGGAATTCCTCGTCAGCGGCGAACGTACCCTGATCATGGAGCATTTCTGCCATATCTTCAAAGAACTGCTCGGCTATCGGGGCGGATTCGAGATCGAGCTGCACGACCATAAACGCCGCCATGTCGGCCTCGGCTCCTCAATCGGCTCAATGGTCGCCGCCTGCATCGGCATCAACGAGGTCCTCGGCCGCCCCTTCAACGGTCGCGAACTGCGCCGCATCATCGGCTATCACTCCTGCGAGGAAAGCCCCAACAACAACGGCTACCTGATGCCGGCCTTCGAAACCGGCATCGGCGCCATGGTCGGGGTCAATGGCGGCTGGATCCTCGGCACTGACGATCTGGAAATGGTGTACCGGGTCCCCCTCCCCGACACCAAATGCATTGTTTTCATCCCCGACGTTCCCAGTCTCGAAGACGAGTTCCTCGGCAAGGAGACCGCCGCCGAATCGGAAGTCGAGCTGCTGCTGCGCCGCGCCCGCTATCTCGACTCGATGCAATCGGGCGTCAAGTCGCAACTGGTCCTCTACGATATGCTCCCGGCCATGATCAAGGGCGATCTCAAGGCCATCGGCGATGCCATGTTCGATCTCACCTTTCTCGGTTCCAAGCGCGCCGAGTGCGAGCAGCACGGATCCCACGGCGCACCGGTCTACAACTACATCAGCACCTTCCGCGAAATCGGCGCCGAGGTCTCCGGCATGAGTTCGGTGGGGCCGACCATCTTCGCCCTGACCCGCAGCGACGACACCTACCGGCGCATCCTCCGCTATCTCGAATCCCAGGGTATTCCGAAAAGCCGCATCATCGAAACCGCCGTCGACAACATCGGCAGCCGGATCATCGAAAACGGCGTGGAACGGGTCTTCGCTCATGACGGCTGGCTGCACTGTTAAGCTGTGCGGCACAACCAGCCGCAAGGATGCCGAGCTGGCCGCCAGGGCCGGCGCCGACTGGTTCGGGGTCGTGGTGGAGGTCGGTTTCTCGCCCCGCTCGCTCAGCCTGGAGGCGGCCCGCCCGCTTTTTCATGATCCTCCGATCCCGGCCGTGGCACTTGTTTTCGAAATGGCTGAGCCGCGTGTGCGGGACCTGATGGCGGAGTTGAACCCCTGTGCCGTGCAGTTTCTCAGCCAGGAGGATCCGAACCTGCTGCGCCGCCTCAAGGATGACTTTCCGGGGGTGCAGCTCTGGCAGTCGATCCATCTGCCGCCCGCCGGGGTTGCCGTTTCCCGCGAGGAGGTGATGGCATCGGTGCGCAGCTACATCGACGCCGGAGCCGATCTGCTGCTGTTCGACACCGCCGCCACCGTCGACGGCAGAAAAAAGTACGGCGGCACCGGGATGATCGCCGACTGGCAGGTGATCCGCGAGACCCTTGATCAGATTCGCGGCGAGGTGCCGGTTCTGCTCGCCGGCGGAATCGCTCCGGATAATGTGGCGGCGGCCATCGAAGCGGTGGCCCCTGATGGGATCGATCTCTGCTCGGGGGTCGAAGCGCAGCCCGGGCTGCGGGATCCGCTCAAGGTCGCGGCGTTGATGAGGGCGGTACGAAGCGACCGAGGTCAAATAATCAGCTGAAAAACAGGGCAAAATCTACTTCGCCGGTCCCGGCCGGCAGCCGGCTAACTTTCTTTTCAAGGCCGAAAAGAAAGTCAGCAAAGAAAAGGCCTTGCACTTGCAGTGGGCGTCACCAGTCAGCAAACCTGCAGTCGCGCTGGCAAACGCGTTCGGCTCAGGTTTCTGCCGGCTTTTTCACTCCTGCGAGAAGTTCGGTGGAAGTCAGCCTTTTCCCCTCTTTCAACCCGGCGTTAAGAGGCTGCTTGTTGAAAGGCAAAAAACCAAAACAAATCTGCCCGTTTCTAATGTGGGCGGCACATCGTTTTTGCCTTGACCATGTTGAATCAGAAAAAGGAATGAATTTATGAAAGCCGCTGTGGTACACGGCAAAAACGATATCCGCATCGAGGAATACCCCAACCCGACAGCGGGGCCGGGAGAGATGGTCGTCCGCATCAAGGCTTCGGGAATCTGTGCGACGGACATCAAGACCCTGCTCGGTCAGGGGCTGCCGAAGCATCTGCCGACCATCCTTGGTCATGAGGTGGTCGGCGAAGTCCATCAACTGGGGGGTGGGGTTGCCGGGTATGCGCCTGGCGATCGGGTCGCGGTCTATCCGATAGCGGTCTGCGGCGAATGCGTGTTCTGCCGCAAGGGGCGGCACAATCTCTGCGAAAAGGAATTCGGTCTCGGCCACGGCATCGACGGCGGCTTTGCCGAATACGTCCGTCTGCCGAGGGAGATCGTCAATATCGGCGGCGTGGTCAAAATCCCTGACAGTCTGTCTTTCGAAAAGGCCGTGATGGCCGAGCCCCTCTCCTGCGGCCTGGCGGCCCTGCGGGCAAACCGGGTTCAATCAGGTGATACCGTGCTGATCGTCGGAGCCGGACCGATGGGTCTGATCCACCTCAAGCTGAACAAATGGGCCGGGGCCCGGGTCATTGTGACCGATCTCCTGGATCGCCGGCTGGCGGTTGCGCAGCAGATGGGGGCCGATCTGTGCATCGATGCCAAGGGAGGGGATCTGGCGCAAAAGGTCGCGGAAGCCACCGGGGGCGCCGGTGCGGAGGTGGTCATTGTCTCCCTGGGGATCCCCGCGGTGATCGAGGAGAGCCTCAAGCTGGTGCGCAAAGGGGGCACCGTCAATATCTTCGGCGGCCCTCCCGCCGGGCAGCCGATCACCGTCGATCCGCGTTGGCTGCACTACCAGGAGATCGTCCTGACCGGCACCTTTGCCGCCACCCCGGACGATTTCCGTCGCACTCTTGAACTGATCGCCGAGGGGGAGCTCGAAGTCGAGGACCTGATTTCCGATCGCTTCACCCTCGACAGCATGCTCGATGCCGTCGAGCGGGCCAAGAATCAGGAGATGATCCGGGGGATTGTTCTGTTCGAATAGAAGGGACATCCTGCTGCACTTATTCAAGTCGCCGCAGGATCGACCAGGCTTTTTTCGACCCCGAAACCGATACCGATACCGATTTAGTTCAAATGAAGGAGATAATCCCATGAACGGCATGGAATGGCGCTTGCGCCGCATCATGAAGAAGGAAACCGGCCGCAGCCTGGTGGTCGCCGTCGATCACGGCATGGCCCTCGGGCCGATGACCGGCATCGTCGATCTGAAGAAAACCGTCAGCGAACTCGATGCCACCGGCCTGATCGACGCCTGGCTGATTACCAAGGGGATGTTCACTTACGCCTTCGACCCGACCGGGCAGCCCGGCGTGATATTGCGTGCCAGCGGCGCGGCAACCATTGCCGGACCGGACCTGACCCACGAGGGGATTACCTCGACGGTCGAGGAGGCTCTGTCCCTGGGGGCCGATGCCGTGGCCGTCTCCGCTTTCATCGGCTCGGAGTTCGAACACCAGACCCTGGCCGACACTGCACTCATGGCGACGGCTTGCCGGCGCTACAACGTGCCGCTGCTGGGGGTCATGGGCCTGGGCAAAACCAACGAGGAAAAGAAGAAGGATCCCCGTTTCATCGCCCTGGGCGCGCGGGTCGGCGCCGAGCACGGCGCCGACATCATCAAGACCTACTACACGGAAACCGATTTCGACAAGGTGGTGGCCGGGTGTCCGGTGCCGGTCATGATCGCCGGCGGACCGAAGTGCGAAACCGATCTCGACACCCTCAAGATGATCCACGGCGCCCTGCAGGACGGTGCGCGCGGGATCGTCATGGGCCGCAACGTCTGGCAAAGCCCTCACCCCGCAGCCCTGCTCGCCGCCGTGCAGGGCCTGATCCATCAGAATTTGAGCGTCAAGGAGGCGGCCGAGCTTCTCGACACCCGGATCAAGGGATAGCATCGGGGCCTGTCCCCCTGTAATTCAATCGCCAGGCTCGGGGGCAACCTCGGTGGGGCCTTTGATCAGAATGCCCCAGGCGTCGGGGCCGAGATCCGCGGCGTTGGCTTCATCGGTGTCGAGGTGCATATCGAGCACGTAGCTCTCTTTGACCCGCACCAGCACGTCATCGAAAATGATCCCCCGCTCACCGCCCACCCGCACCATCACCCATTGCCTGTCCTCGACGCCCAGGCGCTTGGCGTCGGCCGGGGTCATGTGGATATGCCGCGCCGCCTGAATCACGCCACTTTCGAGCTCCACTGTGCCTGCTGGACCCTCGAGGCGGATGCCGGGAGTGTTCTCGATCTCACCTGAAGCGCGAATCGGCGCATCGATGCCCAGCTTGAACTCGTCGGTGCGCGATATTTCCAGCTGCGTCTCCGGGCGCTCCGGGCCGAGCACGCGCACGCGCTCGATGCGGCCTTTGGGCCCGCAGACATTGACCGTCTCCTCGCAGGCGAATTGTCCGGGCTGGCTTAACGCCTTCTTTGGCGTAAGCTGATGGCCGGCGCCGAAAAGCGCCTCCACATCCTTGCGACAAAGGTGAACATGACGCCCGCTGGCACTGATGGGAATACGCAGTTCTTCACTCATCGATAGACTTTCTCTTGGCGCCGCGCGATACAAGCGCGGCCGTTGCAGTTATCGACCACATGGAGGGACGCTGGAAAGCAAGGCAAGCGGTCAGTTGCCCGGCCCAGCGCAAGGCTGCACCAACCTTCCCTGGTCCGCCTCCGATATTCGGCAGATGCCGGTGTGCCGAATCCCTTTGGAAAAGTTCTCATCATCCGGATCCACGCCGGCGTCCACGACCGCCTTCCGGCGCAGTTCCTCCAAGCCCTCATTGTCCCGTATCCAGCCCCGTTCCACCGCGAAATCGTCGGCAAACCCGGGCAGTAGGATCCGATAGTCCAGAATATTCTTCCAGAAACGGTGGTCGGGATCGTAGCGTAGCAGGCTGGTGGTGCAATTGTCGAAGAGAGTGTTGTAAAAAGATGGTTTTTCCCGGAGCGTGCGGACGTCCTGCATCATGCCGGCGAACACCCGTCGGCCTTGAGCAGCGGTCAACTCCAGGGGATACAGCAACACCCGCTGGCCGCCTACATGACTTCGCACCCCGATAATATCCCGTTCGGTGCCCAGCACAATTATTTTATGATAGCGCCGAAACAGGCCCGCAAGGGGGGAGTAAGTCTGCTCCGGTCGTTTCCGCGCTTCAACCGAGGCCACCAGGTACCGGCCATCCTCGAATTCGAAACTCAGAAAGCTGTGCGCGAAGCCGTAATCCGTAAAATGCGACAGGCCGAGCCAGACCCGCTTCAGGTTGTTGGGAGAAAATTCCTGTTCCAGATAGCGGGCGCGCCCGATGCTTTTGTCGGGGAGATAACTGAAGTCGCGAATGTTGCGCAGGAGGTAACGATGACCCTCGATTTGCACGTCGGGAAGAAGCTTCTGGGCTTCCTGCCATTCCCCTTCATGGGTCGGGGTGGTGAGGAACAGGCCTGCCAGTACGACAGCGCCAACCAGGGCGATAAAGGTAAATACTTTAGTCTTTTTCTTCCATGCGGACATTCAGGATCGTCGCCTCTCGGTTTGGTGCAAGAATGGAAGGCCCTAATCCTACCCCTTTCTGCGGCGAACAATATTCTGGAGTCATCAGCACCGACGATACGAATCGGTAAAGCTTAGGTCGCCCTCTAATAGGGTCAAAATGTTTTTGTCGTGTTCTTTTTGTTCGTCAAAAACAACAAGTGTTTTCCCCTTGTTATTTTTTTTTGTTTTCTGAAGCCTTTCGACAGCAAGCACAACGTTCATAGCGCCAGTTTCGTAGGGGTGACAAAGATTCTTTGAGATTGTGCAACCAGCCTCTTTTTGATCAAAAAACTTCTTTGTGTCGATTGGGCACACAATGTATTTGCAGACCCGCTCCTGCGCCCACACCAAAATCAGTTCGAAAACCCTGTCTCTTACTTCAGGGGGAACATTAGCCCAACTCTTTCTGCCACGATACGCTTCACTTGCTTTCAATTCTTCAAGTGGGATGTTACGCTCTTTAAGAATCTGCAGGATTTCAGCGTGCTCTCTCTGAGTTTTAAAGAGCTTTGTCGTGTCCGTGAGAACACCACACAGCACTTCCACAGGCTGCTCTGGGTTATATTTCTTTCCGCAATGACCACTCTCATCGACATAGCACATGTACATAAAAATACGTCCTTCTTATTCTCTAACAGTGGGATACGTGGAAAATAGTGCATCAATATCACCCTTATAGCAGGCACAATTTTCCACATATCACGATATTAAACGGGTAAAAGTGGAAAAAATCCCCTCGATTATTCCACCTGCTGATATTAGAGAAAGCTCTTATGAAAAACAAGATTAAAAAACTTGTTTTCATCCGGCTTGAATCCCTGGCCTTCCTCCCCGCCCGGCCCCTCCGTCCCAACCCAGGAATAAAAATCCGTTTATGTTGACTCACTCATCCTGCATGGTTGAGAATGGATCGATTTTTTCAGACAATCGATTTTTGAAATGCTGTTGAAATTTTTTTCAGGAGGTTCCGCCCCATGTCCTTAGGTCACGCAAATCCTGTCAAAGCTATCCTCTTTGCTTTTGCCGCCAATCTCAGCATCGCCCTGGCCAAAACCGTCGCCGCTCTGTTTTCCGGGTCGAGCAGCATGATGGCCGAGGCGATTCATTCCTTTGCCGATACGGGGAATCAGGTGCTGCTGCTGATCGGGCTGCGTCGGGCCGGGCGGCCCTCCGACCTGGAGCATCCCCTGGGGTACGGCAAGGTCAGCTATTTCTGGAGTTTTATGGTCGCTATCATGCTGTTCAGCATCGGCGGCCTTTTTTCGGTCTACGAGGGCATTCACAAGCTGCATTCGCCGGAGCCGCTGAACCATCTCTGGCTGGCGCTGCTCGTGCTGGGTGTTTCCATCGCCCTGGAAGGGGTGTCCATGGCCGGCTGCCTGCGGGAAATCAACAAGGTCCGCAATGGGAGAAGCCTCTGGCGGTGGATCAACCAGAGCCGCAGTTCGGAGCTGATCGTCGTTTTCGGCGAGGATCTGGCGGCTCTGCTCGGTTTGGTGATGGCTTTCTGCTTTCTGGTGGTTGCCGGCATCACCGGCGACACGCGGTTCGATGCCGCCGGCTCCATCTGCATCGGGACCTTGCTCATCGTGGTCGCCGTGTTCGTGTCGATCCGGGTCAAATCCCTGCTCATCGGCCGCAGTGCCGAACCCGAGTTGGTCGCAGCCCTGGAGGCGGCAATCAGCGGTGATGATGATATCCGGGAAGTATTCCATGTCATCACTCTGCAGATGGGGGCCAAGGTAATGCTGGCGGCCAAAATCGGCATGCGGGAGGGGCTGACCATTGGAGCGGCCTGCGAGAAGATTAACGAGTTGGAGGCCGAGATCAGGAAAAGTTTCCCCGAGATCGGCTGGTGTTTCATGGAGCCGGATGTGCGGGATTGAAACGTTGCTCGCCGGAAGATGGGAAAAATCCGGATTTGTGCGTTTTTCGATCGCGCCTTTGGAGGGGAGAGGATCTTCAGATTTATTTGCTTTCCGGCATGTTCAGCAAAAACCGCCAGGCAGGCACCACGTCAATCTTTCCGGCCTCGACCTGTATCTGCTCCTCCTCGTTACGGGTCACGATGATGCCTTGCGTGAGTTTCAGTTCTGTCATGGCCTCGGCCAGCGCGGCGGTTTCCCGTTTGCGGGTTTGCGGGTCGGCCATCGACTGACAGACCTGAACAAGCATGCGGGGCGGCCCCTGGCGCCCGGCGAGAAAATCAACCTCCCGGCCCGCCTTGGTCTTGTAGTAGAAGATATCCGGCGTAACCCGGCGAAGTGCGGTGAACACAAGGTTTTCCAGCAGATGACCCGAGTTGACCAGAATGCCGGAGCTGATTGAAGTCACCATCGCGTGGTCGATGCAGTAAATCTTCTTTGGATTGGTATTGGCCCTGGCCAAAGAAGCGTCAAAGATGCGCACAGTGAAAAGAATATAAGCATCTTCGAACCATTCGAGATAATCGGATACGGCGGATTTCGGCGCTTTGTGACCCAGAGATTTCAGATAGCCGGTCAGGTTGTTGACGGAATAGAGGGACCCCGTATTGTCCACCAGCCAATGCGCCAGATCCGTGATCGCCTTGGGGTGTGAGATATCATGGCGCTCGATGAGGTCGCGGAACAGCATGGCGTTGAAATATTCCTGGTGGGTCTTGATTCGCAGCATGCGGTCCAGGCCGGCAACTTCGGGAAAGCCGCCGGTTTCCCAGTACTCTTCGAATGCTTTCTGGATGGTCAGGCGTTTTTTGGTCGAGAGTGGGGCGTCGCTCTCGATTCCTTTGTAATCGAGAAACTCCCGGAACGAAAACGGGAACATTTCCCAGGAGAGTGCTCGTCCGCGCATCTGCGTTGCGATCTCTCTTGAGAGCATTTGAGCCGATGACCCGGTGATGTACACCTCGCACTTTTCGGTTCTCATCAAACGCTCGACGAAAGGCTCCCATCCAGGCACGACCTGGATCTCATCGAAAAAGCAATGAACCATCTCGACGTGCTTTTTTTCCGGATAGAGCGAGAAGTAGGCTTCCAGAATCACGCCCAGGTTGTCGTGTTGCAGATTGTGCAAACGATCATCGAAAAAATTCAGATAGAGAATGTTCTGACGGGAAACACCTGATTCCTGAAGCTTCTTCATGAGCTGTGGTACCGCTGTTTTGTCTGCATCTGTTCGGCGTAACCACTCTCCGGCCAATCGGCCGGATCATCAACCACCCCGGCTCGGACCATGTTCAGATCGATGTAGGTCAAGCATCTGGCAAAATGATGGTCGGAAGCAACGGCCGTCGCATGATAGCGGTCTTCCCAAAAGGCCCCTTTGCGTTTTTTCCTTTGGTTGAATTCCTGGGCGACTCGCCCGGCGACCAGTTGCATGCTTTTGGGAATCGCGTTGTTCCCTCTATCTTTGACCAGCAGGTGGATATGATTAGAAGTAACCATGTAGTTCAGGATACAGAGTCCGTATCGCTTTTTGGCCTCGAACAGCCACCTGAGCCAAGCCCTACGGTCAAAGGCGAATTTAAGGAGAAAATCCTGCTTGTGACATCGATGGGTGATATGCCAGATATGGCCCGGCAAGAAATATCGATTGGCTCTCGGCAAGTCTTTCCCCCTCTTTGTTCATTTCAGGGTCGAAATGGTGGTTCTAAGGGCAAAATAAAGGCTTGATTTTCGAATTTATGATTATAAACCAACGGCTTGTCCAGGTCCGACCCCAGAGGGAGGAGACAAGTCTTTCCCCCTTTGTTCATTTCAGGGTCGAAATGGCGGTTCTAAGGGCAAAATAAGGGCTTATTTTTCGAATTTTCTTTTACAAACCAGCGCCTTGTCCAGGTCCGACCCCAGAAAGAGGTTCACTCTATCTTTGACCAGCAGGTGGATATGGTTGGAGGTAGCCATGTAATTCAGGATACAGAGCCCGTATCGCTTTTTGGCCTCAAACAACCATCTGAGCCAGGCCCTGCGGTCAAAGGCAAATTTAAGGAGAAAATCCTGCTTGTGACATCGATGTGTGATATGCCAGATATGGTCCGGCAAGTAATATCGATTGGCTCTCGGCAAGTCTTTCCCCCTTTGTTCATTTCATGGTCGAAATGGCGGTTCTAAGGGCAAAATAAAGGCTTATTTTTCGTATTTATTGTTATAAACCAACGACTTGTTCAGGTCCGACCCCAGGGCAAGTTACTCAAGTCTTTCCCCCCTTTGTTCATTTCAGGGTCGAAATGGCGGCTCTAAGGGCAAAATAAGGGCTTATTTTTCGAATTTACTTTTACAAACCAACGACTTGTCCAGGTCCGACCCCAGAGCCCCAGCGCAATCTCTCATCCAACGCCAAGCATGAGGGGTTTAAAAAAGCGGCGCAACCGAAGGGCGCGCCGCTTTTCCCAGTCCCTCTCAATGCTTTTGTTGGGCAAATAATCTCCTATTTATCGAATCGATACTTAATTGTGCGCAAACACGCTGATGGCGAACGGATGAATTTAATCCTTTTTCAATGTATGGTATAGCTCGCTCAGTGCCAATACGACTTAAGGTACCATAGCAACTGATATAATTTTCATTTCCAACTGGTTCTTCTAATAAATTGATAATTGCTGATTCGGCCATAGGTTTAGTGCTACAACTTACAGCGTAGATGCTTGCTCGTTGTATTAGATAATTATCACTTCTGAGAAGCGGAAAGATCGAACTAACGTCTATTGGACCGATCCTTGGCATTTCAGCTATCGCTTCCAGTAAGATAAATTTGCATGAAACATTTGGCTCTCTTAATAAGAGATCCAACAGCTTTTCAGCTAAGAGCATGCTACGATTATTTTTTGATATTTTACCAATTATGTAATATGCAGCACTTTTATGTGTGTATGGCACCCATTCTTGCTCTATATTTGGAGCATTTGGGAGATATTCCAGCAAATCATCAATTATGTATAAATCGTTCAGTTTTTCAGCTATAGCGCATGCAGACCAGCTAACTTGATTTTCTGGATCGACGTTTGGTTGATTTGGAGTAGTCATTTTCTCTATCAACTGCTCTATGTGTTTGTCCATTTTATAATCTTTCTGATGCCCAACGAAAAGCATCACCGGCAGCCAACCGCCGGTGAATCGAGTAGTCATCTTTCGAGAGCCACTTCCGTATCCCTGTCCGGTGGATGCGCTGGTTCGACAGTGTTTCAATTTTTCATCTAGAGATTCTCTAGGTCTATCCAACTAACGTTCAGATCCTCTTCTTTCTCTAGAAAGGAAAACCTGTAAAAATCAGAAATATTTTCTATCAACAGTAAGAGATCATCACCCGATGGTGCTTTGTCTCGATGAAGTGAAACCAAATTCGATATTTTCCCAAGTGCATCAAAATACTTTGAGTTTTCTTCAGATGCTGATTTAATCTCTGCCTCTAATGCCTCAATTCTCTTTTTATAGTGTGTAATTAGCTTTTCATGCAGGCTAATTATGTCATTTTCAGAAATGTTAATTCCAAGATCTGTGTGTCGAGTCCCATTTTTATCCACCGTTGCATCGAAACATATGGCAGAATTTGGCGACCATTCAAAATCAGAGAGTTCGCGCGAGTCAGTCTCGCTCCATTTTTTTGCTGTTTTTGGCCCTCGGAATATTTTCATTCAAGATGACCCTTCCTCAATTTCTCATCAGAAGTATTTTGTCGAACGGGAGCGATAACAGGAAAATTGGCCGAAGGCCAAATTTTCCTGTTAATTGCCTTGATCGAGATTATTCAGCTTGCCCTTGAATCATTTCAAGGCCATCGCGAAAAATAAACATGGTCCAGTACCTAACAGGATCATCACCTTCTGTCTTCCACACACCAGCCTTTTCAATAATATTCGCAATGCTACGGGCTTCTTCAATTGGTACGCCCCACAGCTCCGAAAGAGTCTGTGCAGTTTGGCTTGTCTTTCGCCCTTTCAGAAGTTCGAGTTTGTCTCTGATGCTTGGGTGTTCGGCGAACAAATATTTTTGGACTTTTTCCTTTGAAGCTTCAGACAAAGCCTCCTTTAATGCTCGACGAGTAAAAAGCAATGAACCTTCCGGGTTTTCAGCGCCAACTTCAATAAAATGTATCTGTCGCCTTAAGGCTGCATTGATAAGGTTAATGACATCTCTCGGTGCGGAGTAACCGGCGCTGTCTTGCACGCGACTAATCAGCCAGTCCAGCGTTCTCGGGTTACGTCCCGTATCTACTTGGCCTGGGAACATTTGGTAAAATAATGATTCTTGATAGGATTGCGAAGATCTAATTTTCTCCAAATCAATATTGTATGCCTTACAGATGGCTTCGTTGCTGGAGAACCGCAACATGATAAGATTCAGCAATCCTGCACGGTCCCATGAAATCGTAGTTGCTTTCTGAATATGAGTTGCTTCCCTGAAACCATCTCGCGTAATTGCTTCCCAAATGTCATTTCGTAGAAATATTCGAAGCCGAATTCGGTCGAAGCCACCTAAATCCAAATAGGTTTTGAACAGAGCTCGTAAAGCATTTTCCTCAAGTTTAGGGGATTCCACGAATGCAACATCTAGACGATCAAGAAGAAACCAGAGAGAGAATCCGCTGCTATCGAGTTCCTCATTTGCTTTGTACAGTAGCGTGTCAATGGACTGCACTCCTGTGGCAGCATGATCAGGAGTTGGTTCGGCGAAGGATATTTTGATGCCAGCGCCAGTTATAGATCCTGTTGCATCATTAAATGACAGATTTGGTTCAAGGGAACCAGGGTTGAAGTATTTCTTGATGTAGTTGGAGGCCTTGCCTAAAAATACCCGGAGAGGGTTGGTCTCTAGAAGAAACCCTGAATATTTCAGCGCAGATACTACAGCTTTCCCCGACTCAGTTTGAGCGCCAAACGACTCTATATGCTCACCGATAAGGTTCAGGAGGTACAGTTTCCAGAGGTATATAAAAGACCTTTCGCTTGCTGGTGGGTCCGTCTGGAGAGCACTGAACGCGGTAGCACCTCTAGGGTTTTCCGCAAATTTTAATATAATGTTTTCTTGGAAGAAATCAGGTTCATGGTCGTTTATGAGTGAATAGATAGCACTCTTGCCTGACCCCTTTGGGCCATAGACAACATCGACTTCGCCATGTCGGATTTGTTGCCAGTGATGGGTCTCAAGAAAGTAGTTACGCAAATTGTCTGCTTCAAGTTCGGCAACGGACTCACCAAAGTCAACCGACTTGAGCAATTCAATTTTGTCCATGCTTTTCTCTCTCCTCGAACATTGTGGTTAAGTGGAAAATTTTCCAGTTATCACCCTTATACCAGGCACTATTTTCCACTTATTGCAATATTAAAGGGGTAAAGGTTGAAATCCCCTTGATTTTTCCACCTGCTGATATTAGAGAAAGCTTTTATGAAAAACAAGATTAAAAAACTTGTTTTCATCCGTCTTGAGACCCTGGCCTTCCTCCCCGCCTGGCCCCCTCCATTCCAACCCCGGAATAAAAACCCGCTTCATGTTGACTCCCTCATCCCGCATGGTTGAGAATAGGTTGTTTTTTTTCAGACAATCGATTTTTGAAATGCTTTTGAAATTATTTTCAGGAGGTTCCGCACCATGTCCGCAGGTCACGCTAATCCTGTCAAAGCTATCCTCTTTGCTTTTGCCGCCAATCTCAGCATCGCCCTGGCCAAAACCGTCGCCGCTCTGTTTTCCGGGTCGAGCAGCATGATGGCCGAGGCGATTCATTCCTTTGCCGATACGGGGAATCAGGTGCTGCTGCTGATCGGGCTGCGTCGGGCCGGGCGGCCCTCCGACCTGGAGCATCCCCTGGGGTACGGCAAGGTCAGCTATTTCTGGAGTTTTATGGTCGCTATCATGCTGTTCAGCATCGGCGGCCTTTTTTCGGTCTACGAAGGCATTCACAAGCTGCATTCGCCGGAGCCGCTGAATCATCTTTGGCTGGCGCTGCTTGTGCTGGGGATTTCCATCGCCCTGGAAGGGGTGTCCATGGCCGGCTGCCTTAGGGAAATCAACAAGGTCCGGAATGGGAGAAGCCTCTGGCGGTGGATCAACCAGAGCCGCAGTTCGGAGCTGATCGTTGTTTTCGGCGAGGATCTGGCGGCCCTGCTCGGCCTGGTGCTGGCTTTCTGCTTTCTGGTGGTTGCCGGCATCACCGGCGACACGCGGTTCGATGCCGCCGGTTCCATCTGCATCGGGACTCTGCTCATCGTGGTCGCCGTGTTCGTGTCGATCCGGGTCAAGTCCCTGCTCATCGGCCGCAGCGCCGAGCCCGAACTGGTCGCAGCCCTGGAGGCGGCTATCAGCGGTGATGATGATATCCGGGAAGTATTCCATGTCATCACTCTGCAGATGGGGGCCAAGGTGATGCTGGCGGCCAAGATCGGCATGCGGGAGGGGCTGACCATTGGAGCGGCCTGCGAGAAGATTAACGAGTTGGAGGCCGAGATCAGGAAAAGTTTCCCCGAGATCGGCTGGTGTTTCATGGAGCCGGATGTTCGGGACTGAAACGTTGCTCGCCGGAAGATGGGAAAAATCAGGATTTGTGCGTTTTTCGATCGCGCCTTTGGAGGGGAGAGGATCTTCAGATTTATTTGCTTTCCGGCATGTTCAGCAAAAACCGCCAGGCAGGCACCACGTCAATCTTTCCGGCCTCGACCTGTATCTGCTCCTCCTCGTTACGGGTCACGATGATGCCTTGCGTGAGTTTCAGTTCTGTCATGGCCTCGGCCAGCGCGGCCGTTTCCCGTTTGCGGGTTTGCGGGTCGGCCATCGACTGACAGACCTGAACAAGCATGCGGGACGGCCCCTGGCGCCCGGCGAGAAAATCAACCTCCCGGCCCGCCTTGGTCTTGTAGTAGAAGATATCCGGCGTAACCCGGCGAAGTGCGGTGAACACAAGGTTTTCCAGCAGATGACCCGAGTTGACCAGAATGCCGGAGCTGATCGAAGTCACCATTGCGTGGTCGATGCAGTAAACCTTCTTTGGATTGGTATTGGCCCTGGCCAGCGAGGCGTCAAAGATGCGCACAGTGAAAAGAACATAAGCATCCTCGAGCCATTCGAGATAATCGGACACAGCGGATTTCGGCGCTTTGTGACCCAGAGATTTCAGGTAGCCGGTCAGGTTGTTGACGGAATAGAGGGACCCCGTATTGTCCACCAGCCAATGCGCCAGATCCGCGACCGCCTTCGGGTGTGAGATATCATGACGCTCGATGAGGTCGCGGAACAGCATGGCGTTGAAATATTCCTGGTGGGTCTTGATTCGCAGCATCCGGTCAAGGCCGGCAACTTCGGGAAAGCCGCCGGTTTCCCAGTACTCTTCGAATGCTTTCTGGATGGTCAGGCGTTTTTTGGTCGAGAGTGGGGCGTCGCTCTCGATTCCTTTGTAATCGAGAAACTCCCGGAACGAAAACGGGAACATTTCCCAGGAGAGCGCTCGTCCGCGCATCTGCGTTGCGATCTCTCTTGAGAGCATTTGAGCCGATGACCCGGTGATGTACACCTCGCACTTTTCGGTTCTCATCAAACGCTCGACGAAAGGCTCCCATCCAGGCACGACCTGGATCTCATCGAAAAAGCAATGAACCATCTCGACGTGCTTTTTTTCCGGATAGAGCGAGAAGTAGGCTTCCAGAATCACGCCCAGGTTGTCGTGTTGCAGATTGTGCAAACGATCATCGAAAAAATTCAGATAGAGAATGTTCTGACGGGAAACGCCTGATTCCTGAAGCTTCTTCATGAGCTGAAACATGAAGGTCGATTTGCCGCTGCGGCGCACACCGATGCAAACCGTGGCTTTGCCAGGCAAGGGCGTCACCGCAACCCGCCTGGGCACACCCGTGGGCAGGTCAATCTCCTGTAAATCGAGGATTATTTCTTTGAGCATGTCAATCATAGGGAAGCTCCGGCTATAAAATTTTCCGGGAATATATGAATCTGGAAATAATAATTACCAGTTATGGTGGAAAGTGGCAAGGAGTTTCTCTGGACTCGTCAGTGGCTGTTTTCTTTGCGTTTGGCCACAATGGTCCCCCTGGCAAGTTTCCCGGAGATCGGCTGGTGTTTCATGGAACCGGATGTGGCGGGATTGAAAAGTTGCTTGTCGCAATTGGGAAAATCCCGGATTTGTGCGCTATTCTAATTGGAGGGTCTTTTGTACTGGCTGTTCATCCCTAGTGCCCCTTGCGGTTGGTCATGTCAAAAAATTCTGAGGCATTTTGGTTGCTGTTAAGGCGCGCCGCCGCAGGCCTAGCCTGAGTTAAGCCGAGAAGGCGCAACGCAAACAGCGGCCAAAAGGGCCGGAATTTGAAGGCAGGATTAACCGCACGGGACACTAGTGTCGGGGAGAGGCATGGGCGATCGTATACGGTTTTTTCTGAGACGTCTTGGCGAAAAGTTATGGGTCAAGCCGCTGGTGATGTGCATTTTTTCCATCGCCGCGGTTTTTCTGACAAAAACGGTCGATTATGCCGGGCTGGATGAGTTTTTTCCGGATATCACCCGGGAATCGATTGAGGTTCTCCTCGTCAACCTTTCCGCCAGTATGCTGGTGATCGCCACCTTCGCCGTCGGTTCGATGGTCCAGGCCTATGCCTCGGCCAGCAAGACGGCAACCCCGCGCTGCTTTTCCCTGATCGTCGCTGACGATGTGTCCCAGAATGCCCTGTCGACCTTTATCGGCGTCTTCATTTTCAGCATTATCGCCATCATTCCACTTAAAAACGGTTATTACGACATAGCCGGCCGGTTTGCCCTGTTCGCTCTGACCCTCGTGGCGCTGGTAATCGTCGTTCTGACCCTGGTGAGGTGGATCGATCGCATTGCCCGGTTGGGGCGGCTCGGAACGACGATTTCAAAGGTCGAAGCGGCCACGACAGAAGCCTTGCTGAGGCGACGGGGGGCTCCCTATATGAAGGCCCTTCCTCTGTCTGCGGGCGAAATTTCCGGCCTTCCCGTTTACAGCGAAAAAATCGGATATGTACAGCGTGTGGATGTCAGCGAATTGCAGTCCGTGGCCAAAAAGCAGGAGGTCAGAATTGCCGTTGCCTCACTGCCCGGCACATTCTGTGTGCCGGGCAAACCCCTGGTCTGGGTCAGGACAGAAACGGGGGAATCTCCGGACATCGATACCAGGGCAATTGCCAAGGCGTTCCGGGTTGGCAAGGATCGAACATTCGATGAGGATCCCCGGTTCGGATTCATTGTACTTGCGGAAATTGCGGATCGGGCCCTGTCTCCGGCCGTCAATGATCCGGGTACCGCCATAGATGTCATCAATGTCTCGGTACGTCTTTTCGCTCTATGGACAGGGCCGGTTGAAGCACGGGACAAGATCGAACATGACCGGGTGGAGGTTCCGGGATTATCCACCTGGGATATGTTGGATGATATCTACACTCCGATTGCGGACAGCGGCGCCGACAGTATCGAGGTCGTGATCCGCCTGCTGAAGGCTTTTCATGCTCTTGCTTCCATGGGAGATCTGACCTTGCGGGATGCCGCTCTTTATCATGCCCGCCTGGCCGCTGCCCGGGCGGACATTGCACTTGCGCTTCCAGAAGACCGGGAAAGGGTGCGCAAGGTGGCGGCTTTCGAAGGGGATCTGTTCAGGGAGGTCTGATCGGTACAGCGACAACCAGATAAAACCAGGCTTCTGGAGGGAAAACCATGGCTCATCGATGTCCCTACTGGGTAGGGTTTTTTCTCATTACCCCCTTGCGAAGGATGATACAGGATCCCGAAAAAATTCTTCGCCCTTTTGTCGCGGAAGGAATGAGGGTGTTGGATGTCGGCCCCGCGATGGGATATTTCACTCTTCCGATGGCCCGACTGGTGGGTCCGAAGGGCAAGGTCCTGGCGGTTGATATCCATGAAAAGCTGCTGCAAAAGCTCCACAAACGAGCATGCAGAGCCGGTCTGGACGACAGAATCGTCACCCGGGTTTGCGAGCCGACCTCCCTGGATCTGGCCGAATATGAAAAGGCTGTCGATTTCGCCCTGGCCTTCGCCGTGGTGCACGAGGTGCCGGACGAAGAGAAGCTCTATGCCGACCTGTTCCGCTTGCTGAAGCCGGGCGGGGAATGCCTGCTCGCAGAACCGCGTGGACATGTTTCCGTTGCAACATTTACCCAGACCCTGGATTTGGCCGAGAAGGTGGGTTTCAAGGTGTCGGACAGCCCGCCCATCGGGTGGAGCCGGGTGGCTTTGCTGATCAAGGAAAAGGGGGAGTAGGAGGGCGGCCGGGTCGCGTCCCGGCAGGCGTGCAACGGTCATTAAAAATGTAGGGGCGGGTCTCAGACCCGCCTTCAGGTCCAATCAGGTTCCTGTTGAAAAGCCAAGGGCAGGTCTGAGACCTGCCCCTACAGAAGTTCCGGCGTAAAAGCCACCACCTCGTCGATCGTGTCGGCGCCGGTCAGCAGCATGACCAGCCGGTCGAGGCCAAGGGCGATGCCGGCGGCTTCCGGCATGGCGGCCAGTTCCTGCAGAAACCGTTCGGGGAAAGGATAGGGGATTTTGCCGGCGGATCGTCGAGCGGATTCTTCGGCCTCGAAGCGCTGGCGCTGCTCGAGGGGATCGGTCAGTTCGGAGAAGGCGTTGGCGAGTTCCAGGCCGGCGATGTACAGCTCGAATCGTTCGGCCACGCCGGGGCGGTGGGGATGCCGGCGGGCCAGGGCGGCCAGTTCGCTCGGGTATTCGAGGAGAAAGGTCGGCCGGTCGATGCCGAGCCGGGGTTCGATCTCCAGGGCGATGATTTCGTCGAAGCGGCCGGCGGACAGGGCCTCCTCGAGGGAGCAGGAGGCATAACGTTCGAAGGCATCGGCCACCGTCAGCATTTCCCAGGGCGAAATCAGGTCGATGTGGCTGCCTTTGTAGTTCAGAGCTCCTTTCGGCACCAGCACCCCCAGCAGACTTTCGCATTCGGTCATCAGGTGATGGTAGTCGCAACCGGCGGCATACCATTCGAGCATGGCGAACTCCGGCAGGTGGCGGCCGCCCCGTTCCTCGGCCCGCCAGCAGCGGCAGATCTGGAAGAGCCGCGGATAGCCGGCGGCCAGGAGCCTTTTCATGCAGAGCTCGGGGCTGGTCTGCAGAAACCAGCCGTCGCTGGTCACTGGATCGATGTGCGCCTCGGGGGCGTTGCCCGGCACCCGGTGCGGGGTTTCCACCTCCAGGTAGCCCCGCTCGATGAAAAAAGCCCGGACCGTCTGTACGATCCGGGCCCTCTGTTCAAGCCGGGGACGCTTCCTGGCGAGCGTCCAGTTCTGTTCCATTGCCGGTTTATTCCTTGACCCGGGTGACGTATTCGCCGGTGCGGGTGTCGATCTGGATCAGGGTGCCTTCCTCGACGAAGGAAGGCACCTGCAGGGTGTAGCCCGTCTCCACGGTAGCCGGCTTGTTGTTGCCGGCGGCGGTGTCGCCCTTGACCCAGGGATCGGACTGGGTGACGCGCAGGTTGACGAAATTGGGCAGGGTGATGCCGATGCCCCGGACACCGAACATGAGAATCTTCACTTCCATGTTGTCGACCAGGAAGTACTGCTGGTCTCCGAGGGCTTCCTCCGGCAGGGTGATTTGCTCGTAGTTCTTCTGGTCCATGAACACGTAGCCGTTTTCATCCCGGTAGAGGTACTGCATGTCCCGCTCTTCGAGGGCCGCTGGTTCGAAGGACTCGCCCGAGCGGTAGGTGCGGTCGAAAAGGGAGCCGGTGATCATGTTGCGCAGCTTGCATTTGTAGAGAGCCTGGCCTTTGCCGGGCTTTGTGAAATCGAACTGGACAATGACATGCGGCTCTCCATCGATCATCAGTTTGGAGCCTTTGCGCAGGTCGGAACAGGTCAGCATGAATTTTCTCCTTTGTGCCTTATCTTGATGCTATTATTTCAGGGATTAAAATACCGGCATGCGATGATTTTCCAAAAGTCCGCTATTAAACCACAGCGTACGGCGGTTTGTCATGAAAAAATTACCGAGAAGGACCTTGTCCGAATCCTGTCGCCGCAAGGGCCCCGATATGATGTTGCGTTCCCTGCGCTGGCTGGCGCTGGCCGGATGGGGCCTGATGGCTGCGACCCTCTTTGTTTTCGATCAGGCAAAGCCGGAAACGACGACGGTGTTCGAGCGGCATTTCGGCATCCACCTGCGCACCTGGTGGGATGCGGAAATGGCCGGGCGGATGCAGTCCCTGCTGTGGGCGGGGCTCGTCATCAGTCTGCTGGGGCTGGCGGCCAACGCCTCGCGTCGGCGGCGCAGCAGCGACGAATGGCGGATCAATCTGTGGTTGCTCCTGTTGACGTCCCTGATCAGTCTTTTTCTCTACTTTCGGTTTTTCTAGTCCGTTTTCCGGTTCCAACGATTTCGAACAGGGTGATTTCCGGCGGGGAGCCGATGCGCATCGGCGGGCCCCAGGTCGCCGTGCCGCGGCTCGCATAGAGACGGCTTCCTTCCGTCAACTCGTAAAGCCCGTTCTGCATTGGATATTCAAGGCCTGTCAGAAAGTTGAAGGGAAAGATCTGACCGCGATGGGCATGTCCGGACAACTGCAGGTCGAACAGACCGGCGGATTTTTCTTCAAAACGGGGACGATGTTTCAGCAGGATCGTGAAAAGGCTGCTATCGGCTTTCTTCAGAACTTCAATTTCATCCGCGGCGGATTTGCCGGTCGGGTCATCGATCCCTGCCAAGGTCAGCCGGTTGCCGATGGTGATCGCGTTTCCCCGCAGAACACGAAATCCGCTTTTCTCCTTGAAGGCGATCGCCTGATCAAGCCCTGCGTAATACTCGTGGTTGCCGGTGACCGCAAATTTCCCCAGGGGTGGATCGATCCGCAGCCAGAGATCGTGGAGGCCGTCGAGATGATCCATCTGGGCATCCACCATGTCGCCCGTGGACACCAGCAGATCCGGTTTCAGTTCCTGCAGCCTCGTGATGATCGGGGCCAGGGTCTCTTCCCGATGGATCAGTCCGAGATGGACGTCTGAAACCTGGGCCACACGCAGAGGCTCAGCGGAGGCCGGAAGCTTTTCCGTGTGGATGACAACCTTTTCCACCCGCAGGTCAGTGGCCTCGAAAAAACCGTAGATGCCGGCCGCTGGAACCACGAGCAACAGCAGACAGGAGAAAGCCGGGCCGTAGGGGCTCAGCAGCGGCCACCCAGGCTGCATTCCTCTCAGGGCCAGAGCGATCAAATGCCAGACCCCGACCAGCGCCAGGACGCTGAAGGCGAGAAACAGCATTCCCATCCAGCTGTAGCCGATCCAGGCCAAACCCCGGGCCGACAGGATGTAGCCGTTGCGATCGAGGAGACGCACCATCACCGGCGCCAGAATCATCATACCCATCCAGACCCCGACAAGGGTTGGGAGTGCCCGATGGCCGGTCAACAGAGGATAAATGCCCCAGAAGACCAGGGCGTGCATGGACGCGTAGAGCGTCAGAAAAGTCAGCAGAAAAAGAACCATGAACAATCCTCGTGATCAGGAAAGTTGACGGAAAAAGCCCCGGCAGATGCTGCCGGGGCCTCGGGCAGATTTAACCACCTTTGCAAGGGATTGCGAATGCGAAAGACATAAGGCTCTATTTGGGACCGGCCATATCTTCCTGCCATTTTTCCATTTTGCCGACAGGCTCCCGTTTCCCTTCGATTTCATCCAGTTCGTGGACCCGCCTTTTGAGCCCGTCCAGCGCCAGTGATTTTTCGTTCTCGATTCCCGGATGGGTGGTGCTGGACAGAATTCTTTCCAGATGACGAGCCGCTTCTACGATTCTTTCCATGGATCTTTGGCGAGCGGTTTCCATCGATTCTGCCATGCTTCGATCTCCTTTCCACCGGATTCAACTTCTATAGAAGAAAGCCGGACGCTGGCCTTCGCCGGTTCGAAGGCCTGTGAAATACCAGAAGAATTGCCCGGCGAACATAAATAATTATAAGAAAGGACAGGGGTGTTTTCAAGCCGCCCGGGGATGAGATGCGATTCTGTTCATATGCACAGTCGGAAGCGTTCTTCCGCCGTCGATCTTTTACGGGAAGCCACGTGGTGACGACGGAGCTCCTTGGATATAGTGAAAGCGATTCGACGGCGAACCCGCCGTGGGATCAAAACCTCCATCTTTTGGCGCGTTGCCTCTGTCTCCTGAGCAACGCGTCTTTTTTTTGTCCGGTCGCGGGTTATTGCCTTTTCAGCCGGAGTCCCTGCTCCGTCAGCTCTACCAGTCCTGCCTTGTAGAGTCCGCCCACGGCTTTTTTAAACATTTTCTTGCTCATGCCCAGACGCGCCTTGATGTCGCCAGGCGGACTCTGGTCGTGCAGGGGCAGGAAGCCTTCGCTCCGCAGGGCGGCTAGGAGCATTTTTTTGGCCTCCTCGATTCCCCCGGCGCCGGCCCTTTTCAGGGTCACGTCGATCTTGCCGTCCTCGCGAATTCGCTTGATAAAGCCCCGCAGTCGGTCCCCTCGCCGCTTTCCCGGAAGGAGCTCATCCTGGTAGAGCAGGCCGGGATAGAGATTGTCGATAATCACCTTTGCTCCAAGGTCGGTGAATTCCCACAGGATCAGCGAAACTTCCTGTCCGTCCACGAGATCGATCTTTTCCGTTTCAAGACACCGATCTATGCGGGCGGTTCCGACCGTCCGTCCCTGGCTGTCGAGGCAGACCTTGATCAGATACTTGCGCCCCGTCCGCATCCGCTCCGGCTGTTCGCTGAAGGGGACCAGCAGTTCCTTGTCCAGACCCCAGTCCAGAAAGGCGCCGTACTGGGTGACGGCGCTGACCTTGAGCAGGGCGAATTCGCCGACCTGCGCCAACGGCTTTTTGAGCGTTGCCTCAACATCGCCCGACCCTCCCCGGTAGAGATACACCGCTAGTTTGTCACCCTTTTTCATCTCCGGCAGAATCTCGGTCGCCGGCAGCAGAATATGGTAACGTCCAGCCTGCAGCCAGGCCCCTTCTTCGTCGAAATGATGGATTTGCAGGGTGTTTATTTGTCCGATCCGATACATGATGCCTCCGAAGGGAGTCTGGATAAAGGTGCAGTGGCGGGGAGGAGTGGTTGGCGTATCTACCACAATACCGGCTCCGCTGCAAGGTCTGTCTTCATTATGACACAGCCGGATGTTATGATGTTTCGTCGGGAGGTGACTATGGAAAACGAAGAGCCCCGTCCCTTCGAGCAGGGGCCGATCCGGCCGCCGAGCGAAGCGGGCAGTCTGCTGCTGCGGGTGACGCGCAACTGCCAATGGAACCGCTGCAGATTCTGCACCTTGTACAAGGGACAGGATTTTTCCGTCCGGCCAGTCAGCGAGGTGGTGGAGGACATCGATGCCGTGGCCCGCCACGTGGAGACCCTGCGGCAGCGCCAGGAGGCGGGCGGGATGCTGCATCCCGCCCAATTGCGGCAATGGCATGAGGGGTTGCCTTTGGCGGAAAAGGCACCGTTTCGGGCCGCGGCCCATTGGCTCCTGAACGGACTGCAGTCGGTTTTTTTGCAGGATGCCGACGCTCTTGCCGCGGGCTACGGGGTACTGAAAAGCGTTCTGGAACACCTGCGCCGTGTATTCCCGCAGGTAGCGAGAGTCACCTGCTACAGCCGGTCCGCGACGATCGTCGGTTACACCCCCAAGGAACTGGAAAACCTTCGCTGGGCGGGTCTGGACCGACTGCATTTGGGGCTGGAGTCGGGCAGTGACCAGGTTTTGCGGATGGTACGCAAGGGGGCCAGCCGGGCGCTGCATATCCGGGCAGGTCGAATGACACGGGAGGCCGGGATGGAACTGTCGGTCTATGTCATGCCGGGGCTGGGGGGCAGAGCGCTTTCCGGCATACATGCCCGGGAGACAGCCTCGGCCCTCAACCAGATCGATCCGCATTTCATCCGCCTGCGCACCCTGGCGGTGCCGCCCGGAAGTCCGCTGGAGGAGGACCTCCGGGCAGGGCGGTTCGAGCCCTGCAACTCCCTGCAGATCGCCGAAGAACTGCTGTCGCTGATTGAATCCCTGGAGGGAATTGGCAGTTACGTAGCCAGCGATCACGCCCTGAATCTGTTCGAGGATCTGGAAGGTAAGTTGCCCGGAGACAAACATCGGATGGTCGACCTGCTGCGCGTCTTTGCGGCCCTGAACGAAGAGAGACGCACCCTTTACCTGCTGGGTCGCAGGGCCGGCTTTTTCCGGGGGCTGAACGACATGCGGGAGCCGAGCCGTCTGGCGGCAGCCGAACAGCTGGGCCAACAACTGGGGGCGACTCCCGAGAACGTGGAGGAGATCTGTGCCGAACTGATGAAGCGGTTTATATGATGATCGACTCGTTGTCAGTGGAGCGGTAGCGGAAGGGTTGTCGTTGTCGTCATCGTGATCGAATTTTTTATGGACGACCACGATAACGACAACGACAACGAGGAGAGTTCCCCATCACAGGTGCTGAAAACTCACCTGCACATCCTGCCGATGGGCGGGATCGATCTGCCACAGGGGGCGGCCGGTGAAATTGCCCGCCCGGGCGATCAGCACGTCGGGGATCTGAGCGATGCGGATGTTGTAGATGTTGACCGAGTCGTTGTAGAACTCGCGGCGGTCGGCGATCATATCCTCGACCTCGCTGATGCGGGCGCCAAGGTTCAGGAAGGCCTTGTCGGCCTTGAGGTCGGGGTAACGCTCCACCACCATGAACAGGGAGCGGAGGGTTTCGGTCAACACGTTCTGGGCCTCCATCCGGTCCTTATCGTTGCCGGCCTGCTGAACCATGGAGCGGGCCTTGATCACCGCTTCAAGCGTTTTCCGCTCATGCTGCATATATCCCTCGCAAACCTTGATCAGTTTGGGGATTTCGTCGAAGCGCTGCTTGAGCAGCACGTCGATGTTGCTCCAGGCTTTGTCGATGTCGTTTTTCATTCCGACCAGGCCGTTGTAGATGGTGATGCCGTAAACGATCAGTACGACCAGCAGAAGCAGCAGGATGCCGAGGACAATCAGGACGATCATGATTTTCTCCTTGTCAGCTCAAAACATTCAAAAAAGGGCAAAGGTCTCCACAAAGTTTCGGTTCAATAGATTTGCAAAAAGTCGGCCAGCATGGCCACAGTCCAGATCACGGCCACCAGCGCGCCGGCGAAAAGGGGGATGGAGTAGAGACCGTAACCGCGGACCAAATGGGCTTCCGAGCTGGTTTCAGCCAGGATGAAGGGCAGGGAGCGCCGGCGGGGGCGGCGGATGACAACCCGATCCTTCCGGTCCGGATCAGGTTCGCGGTTGTTCAGATTTTGATGCAGCAACTGCTCTTCCACATCCCGGCGGGCCCGATTCCATTCCTCGGTGCTGATCTTTCCGTCCCCGTCTTCGTCGTAGCGCCCAAGGGCTTCGGGGTTTCCTTTCAGAGCACGCAGGGCCAGGGTCAGCTGCTCCCTCAGAGGAAGGTGGCCGAGGCGGTTTTCGGTGGCTTCGCCGAGAATGTACAGTTTGGTGCCTTCGGGAATGGTATCCTCCACCCATTTTTCATCCCGGTCGAGGTGGGCGGCGGACGTGAAAAAAAGATCGGATGGTCCGCCATAACCGGTCTGGCTGTAACCGGTGCGGATGCTTGCCTTGGCCGGATCGACAGTCACGACCCCGCTGTTGTCCTCCAAATAGAAGGGCACATGGCCGCTATCCGTCGTGGAGGTCAGTCTCCAGTTGTTGCGCCGGTCCCGACTGTAACGGCGCAGCCGATAGTAGACGCAGGGGAGATGGGTCATTGGGGACACCAGTGCAAATTTGCGCCGGGCCCGTCCCTGGACCTCCACCAGCCCCATGGCCAGTGAGCGGATGCGGCTGGTGGGGGTATTCTCCACCCTTCTTTTGAGGCGCAGGAAATAAAAGCCGCCCCAGAGGCAGACGCCTGCCAGCAGGGCCGGGATGATGCCGGGACGAATGCCGTAGCGGTAGATCAAATGCCAGAAAATCCGGTTTTCTCCGAAAACATAGAAGCCCACTCCTGCTGACCCTGCAAACAGGGACCAGAAAGTTCTGCTCGGCCTTCTGAAGTGGGGACGGTCGGGAGGCGGCGGCAGGGAGGAGGATGGTCCCGGCAAATTTTCGGCAGGCTTGGCGGGGATTTCCCCACGCATTTCATCCAGCAACCCCTGAACATCTTCAAGATCGCCCCGGCCCCCGCTTGAGACTGACGTTGTGACATCCCGGGACGTTGATGCCCCTGAAAAAGGGCCGGCGCTGGTCATCTCCGTCAACAGAGCGCCGAAGCGGGTCAAGCTCTGCAGGTTGTTCCGCTGCAGTCGGAGATCCTCCCCGGCTGCCTTCTGGAGAGAACAGCCGGGCAGATTGGCGAAGCCGAAATCGAGGGACAGCATGAAGGTGCCGGCATACTCACGGACGAGTTTGACAATTTCCTCCAGGTTGGCCGCGGTGCTCAGTTGTTTGCGTTCGCCGAGGCCGCTCGGGTCGAACCGCCCCGCCTGCACCCGAACCGCATTGCGCACCTTGCCCGGGCCGTCGAAAAGATAGAAATCGAGAACCGGCGCTCCTCGCAGAATGACTTTGTAAAGGTCCTCATCATCCAGGGCCGCGACCGTTTCCGTCCCGTTATAGATTCTGCCGGCCATCTGCCTGCGAAGCTGTTTGTCCACGGCGCTTCCGGAAAGGTCGGCGAGTACCGCCATGACCCGGTCGCCACGCTGCAGCCTGATTTTTTCGACGGATGTGAACAGGGTCAGGTATTCGGGCCCGCAATGCAATCCGCTCAGTTGCGACGGCACCTTGTAGAGACGGTTGGCCGGAATGATCCAGCAGACGAAGCCGTGGGTGTTCAGCAGTCTCCCCAGCGGTTCCAGATCCTTTCTGGAGCCCTGGGCGAGAAGATTGGGTCCACGCCCTATAAGTCGTTGGCGTGCGTTAAAGGGATCGACGGCCTTTTGTTCTGCCAGTTTCCCTATCAATGCCGACAGGTTTTCCTGTTCGCGCGGAACGCTCTGAACCACGAGCAGATGATGATTGGGGGGAGTATTCATGCCGGCAAACCTTGAGCGGTTCGATGCGAACAGTCTTTCAGTTGCATGGGAGCGGTGTCGGTATCGAAACTGTTTTTTCGATTAGGGAGTCCGGTACGCTCTCTTGAGCAAGTGAATAAAAAGGATGTTCTGTTTATAACCTCTTGTACCAGGTGGATCAAGCAGATTCAAATAAGTGAAAGGGGGCGAGTCGTCTCTGCCGGCTTCAGCTTTTGAATGCCGGCGCCTCCGTCGGTATGATCTCGAGATGGGTGGTTTCGCCGGAACGCAGGATGGTCAGGGAGAGGGGTTCCCCGATGGTCCATTTTGCGAGAAAATGGTGGATATCGTCCACGCTTTCCACCGGTTGCCCGGCGAGAGCAAGGATCAGATCCCCTTGCCTGATGCCCGCTTTGCCCGCCGGCCCCAGAGAATCGACGGCGACCACTTCCACCGCGGTTGATTGCGGCAATTTGAGGATCCGCACCACCTGCCGGGCGAGAGGACGTTGCTGGGCGGCCAGACCAAGATGCGCCCTTCGCACCCGGCCGTGGCTTATCAGTTGGGAGACGACCATGTGAGCGGTCGCGGCGGGCAGGGCGAAACCGATTCCCTGGGCCTGCGCGATGATGGCGGTATTGACGCCCACCAGCCTCCCTCTTGAATCGACCAGCGGCCCCCCGGAATTGCCCGGGTTGAGGGGCGCGGTGTGCTGGATAATGTTCTCGATCAGGCGCCCCTCCCTGCTCCTCAGGGCACGGCCCAGAGCGCTGACGACGCCCGTGGAGACAGTGGATTGGAACCCGAAAGGATTGCCGATGGCAATCACCAACTGCCCGACCCGAAGGCGGGAGGAGTCTCCCAGGGTCATATGGGGGAGCCCGGACCCGGCCGCTCTCAGCACTGCCAGATCCGTTGCCGGATCGATCCCGGTTCGGGTCGCCTGCAGACGGGAGCCGTCTTCAAGCAGGACCTCCAGTTGCAGAGCGTTCTGCACGACGTGCGCATTGGTCAGAAGATAACCGTCCGGAGCGATGATCGCCCCCGATCCGGCACCGACCGTTCCCGTCTGCCCGGTAACGTCGGAAGGACCGGCCAAAATGCCGACCACGGCCGGTCCGATGGTCTCGGCAACGGTGATGACCGCCCGCGAATAGGCGTCCAGCAGCTCCACCTCGGAGCTCTTTTCCGGACAAACGCGACGGGTCTGGTCGCTGCCCTCTTTTGCCCCCGAATTTTTTTCCGGTTCCTGATCCGGTCTGGGTGTCATGGTTCCTCGCTCCCCGAAAGTATAGCATGGCCGATCGATCACCGGTTCAGGCCTTAGGATGAATAATTCAAATCGAAATCGGGATCGAAATCGAAATCGAAATCGGCTTTCGGCCTTTTTGTATATAAAACCACGGCTCGCAGCGAGGTGAAAGATTGCCAGAGACAACCGGTTTGTGCTAGATTTCCCGGGATTTTTCACCGACTTTCAGCAACAGGAGACAAAAATGCCGACAACCGCCGACCTGAAACGCGGACTGGTCATTCAGATCGACCAGGCGCCCTGCCTGGTTCTTGATGTCAATACCCAAACCCCTTCCGCCCGCGGCGGCAGCACCCTGGTCAAGACCAAATACCGGAACCTGCTCACCGGTCAGGTCCTGGAAAAGGCCTTCAAAGGGGGCGAGAGGATCGAAGAAGCCGATTTTGAAAAGCGCAAAGGGCAGTATCTTTATCCCCAGGGGGAAGGCGGGGTTTTCATGGACCTCGAAAGTTTCGACCAGTACGAACTGGAAGGGGCGATGTTCGACGAGGTCAAAGGGTATCTGCTCGAGGGAGCCGATGTTCAGCTGGGCCTGTTTCAAGGCCGGGTGGTCAGCCTCGACCTGCCACTGACGGTGGAACTGACGGTTGCGGAAACCGCTCCGGCCATCAAACATGCAACCGCCACCGCCCAGACCAAGGAAGCGGTGCTGGAGACCGGACTGAAGATTCAGGTGCCCGGATATCTCGAGGCGGGCGAGAGGATCAAGATAGATACCCGGGAAGGACGGTTTATCTCCCGGGCGTGAACGAAAAATGATGAGGCTTCGATTGGATGCAGCGGATCAAAGTGAGTGATCCCGAGCGCTGCTTGACTTTTGCAGGAGCATGTTTCTATTATTCGGTAACGACTGATCCGGACGGCAAATGAGCGATTTTCTGAAGAAATTTTTTCACCTCCACACCTTGCGCAGCAAAATGCTGGCGCTGGTCATCCCTCTGGTGGTTTTGCCGCTGATCATTGTCGGCGGACTCGCCGGTTTCATCTCCTATCGCCAGGCCTATCTCGGCATCACCCAGACGAGCAAGGACGACCTCGACCATATGGCGCAATTCACCATCGATCTGCTCGATGCGCACTACCGGCAGTTCGAGGTCTACAAGGAAGACAAAAAGAAGACGGTTCAGGAGGAGATGACGGTTCTGACCAACCTGGCCTATAACCTTGTGGAAGCGCAGCACCGTCTCTATTCCCAAGGGCAACTGGACCTGGGCGCGGCGAAATCCGCCGCCCGGCAGGCGCTGAAGGAAGTCAACGTTGGAGAGTCGGGTTACATCTATGCCATGACCAGCAAGGGGCAGCTGGTGGCGCACATTGCCAGGGAAGGCGACAATATCTATGACGAACAGGACGAGGACGGCCGCTATTTCATCCGCTCCATGTGCCAGTCCGCCCTCGCTTCCTCTCCGGGGGATGTGCTCTTTACCGTCTACCCCTGGCGTAATGCGATCTTAGGCGATGTGGCGCCCCGCAAAAAAATGGTCGCCTATCGCTATTTTCCGCAATGGGACTGGATCATCGCCACCGGCGGCTACCTGGAAGAAACCTACGAGGATATTGAATTCGAAAAACGCTCCTTCGCGCAACTCAAGGAGCGGATCAAGCAGAAGAGGGTGGGGCAGACAGGCTATATCTACGCTCTGGACGGCGACGGGCGTCTGACCATTCATCCCGAGCAGGAGGGTGAGAATATCCGGGGGTCCCAGGACACCGACGGCAATTTCTTCATTCAGGAAATGGTCCGCAACAAAGAAGGCTGGATTCGTTACCCCTGGCAGAACCTCGGCGAACCGGAAGCGCGGATGAAAATCGTCCGTTATCTCTATTTCCAACCCTGGGACTGGGTGGTCGCGGTCGGCTCCTATGAGGACGAGTTCTACCGGGAGGCCAATCTGATCAAGGGGCACATTATCGCCAGCCTGCTGGTTCTGACCTTTTTCGTTGGCGTCATCGCCGTCTCCCTTGTCTGTCAGGCGGCCAAACAGCTGACCGATCCGATCCATAACATGATCGAGGTCATACATAAGGTGAAAAGCGGTCGCCTGGAGGAACGCATGGAGGTTCCCGGCAATGATGAAATGAGTGAATTGGCCACGCACTTCAATCATATGGCCGACATTATCCGCCAGAACCGGGAGCTCGAGACCAGCCTGGCCCAACAGGGCAAGCTGGCCTCCCTCGGCGTTCTTGCCTCCGGGGTCGCTCACGAAATCAACAATCCCCTTGGTATCATTCTCGGTTACGCCGGGTACCTCGAAGGAAAAATGGGTGAAGACAATCCTCATTACCGCTTCGTTCACGAAATCAAGCGGGAGAGCAAGCGCTGCAAGAAGATCGTGCAGGATCTGCTCAGCTATGCCCGCATCCCCAAGCCGGTTTTCGAGGAGGTTGACCTGAACGAGCTGCTGGAGCAGATTGTCGATTTTGCAGCAAACCATACCGACCTGCAGAACGTTCTGGTGAGAAAGGATTTGGCCGGGGATCTGCCGCCGGTCATGATGGACGGCGATCAGATACGCCAGGTGGCGATCAACCTGATTCTCAATGCCGGATCGGCCATGCCCGAAGGGGGAGAGATTACGGTCCGGACCTCGAGAGAGAATGACCAGAATATTCTATTGACCATCGAGGACAACGGTGTGGGTATTGATCCCGAGCACATCGAAAAGATCTTCGAGCCTTTCTATACCACGAAAAAAAGCGGCACCGGCCTGGGGCTTGCCATAACCCGGCAGATCATAACGCTTCATCATGGCAGTATCGCCGTTGAAAGCGAAGCCGGGAAGGGGACCCGTTTCGTGATCCGTCTGCCGTTACGACAGGAGGTTCCCGCCTATGCCTCATAAAAACCGGATTCTGTTGATTGACGATGAAGAGGGGATGTGCCGCATGATGGAAGCGGTGCTGACGGACAGCGGTTACGGTGTCGAGTACAATACCCGGTCCTATGAGGCGGTAGACAGTTTCCGGCCGGGTCAGTTCGATCTGGTGGTGACCGACATCAAGATGCCCGGCATGGACGGGCTGGAAGTCTTGCAGCGGCTCAAGGAAAAAGACCCGCAACTGCCCGTGATCATCATTTCTGCCTATGCCACTGTTGAAACCGCGATTCAGGCCCTGCGGCGCGGTGCTCACGATATGGTGACCAAGCCTTTCGAGCCCGAGGAACTGATTTACCGGGTCAAAAACGCTCTCAAGCACAATCAACTGATCAAGGAGAACACCGAGTTGCGGGAGGAGTTGCAGGGCCGGTTCGATTTCGGCAGGATCGTCGGATCGTCCCCCCAGCTGCAGAAGGTGCTGGAAATGGTCAAGAAGCTTGCCATAAGGGACACTTCGGTTCTGATCACAGGAGAGTCCGGGACCGGCAAGGAATTGGTCGCCCAGGCGATTCACTACAACTCGCAAAGGCGGGACAGGAAATACCTGGCCATCAACTGCGGCGCTTTGCCGGAATCGGTGCTGGAAAGCGAGCTGTTCGGCTACAAAAAGGGGGCTTTTACCGGTGCCAACGAAAACCGCAAGGGGCTGCTGGAAGAGGCTGACGGGGGAACCCTCTTTCTCGATGAAGTGGGCAATCTGCCCCTGAATGTTCAGAAAACCCTGCTGCGATTTCTGCAGGAACAGGAATTCCGGCGCATCGGCGACAACGCGTCGATCAAGGTTAACGTCCGTATCATCTCGGCAACCAATGCCGACCTGGAGAAAGGATGCAAGACCGGTGAGTTCCGCGAGGATCTGTTTTATCGTCTGAATGTGGTCAATATCCATATGCCCCCCCTGAGAGAACGCCGCGACGATATCTTGCTGCTGGCGGCGCATTTCATAAGGGAGCAGAACCAGCAGTTCGGCACTCAGGTCAAAGGGTTCACGCCGGAAGCCTCGAAGGCCATTCATGAGTATTTCTGGCCTGGCAACATCCGGCAGTTGAAAAACGTCATAGAGGCCTGCATGGCCATGGAGTCGGGCGTTTACCTGACCCTTCCTGTCCTGAGCCAGTTTATCGATCTGGATGGGGACAGGAATGACGCTGAGCCGCAGCTGCATGCAGGGTTCGGCTCCGATATCATGGACTATGACTACTCGAATTCTCTCGCCCGTTTCGAAAGGGACTACCTCAAGCGCCTTTTAAAAGATTCACAGGGTAATGTCGAAGCTGCGGCAAAGGCTTCTGGAATGAACATGGCGACCATTTATCGTAAAATGAAAAAATATGGGGTAGACAAAGCAGATTTCTAACCTGCCGGATTCCTGGGAAACCGGATTTGCAAATCTGCGAATCGATTTGAGTCGACATTCGCATTCCTGCAAACCTGCCTCTCCTGAATCTTCTATCCGAAAAAAACCAACGAAATCACTGCCAAAATCCATATCCTGTATCAAGGCACCATCCGACCTTCTGAATTTTCCCCTTCCCCTGCTACCCCTGTTTCTTGCATTTCTGCAAAAAAACACCTCTTGTGCGCATCACTGACCCGGCCTTTCTGAATTGCCAAAGCTATTGAAAATAAAGAGAAAAAAACTTCGATACAGAATTTTGACAGTCTTGGTATGTCACTTGCTCTAACCATTCCCGACTCGAAATCTCTGGTAATGGGCTGCCCAAAGAAAAGCCCGATATTCATCACGAACCAAGTGAGCTTCGCGAGCCTTGAGTCTATTTCTCAGCAAAGCGCACAGCCCCGGTAGAAACATCACTACAAAGAGGAGAGAAATCATCATGGAACCTGAAAAGCAGACCGTAAAAAGCCGAGGTGCTCAGGTTGTCGTTGCCGGCCTTGGAATCAATCTGGCCCTAGGCATTCTTTACGCTTACAGTATGCTCAAGGGTGAAATTGCCAACCTGTTTCCCGGCGCCGGCGATCCCTATGCGACAGCCTGTCTCGTGTTCGCCCTGGCCATGACTGCGGGTGGCAAGATGCAGGATAAGATCGGGCCGAAACTGACCGCTCTCATGGGCGGCCTCCTGGTCGGTGCCGGCTTCCTGATCTGCTCCCAGACATCGGGCTACTGGGAGTGGATCCTTGGGTTCGGTGTGCTGGCCGGCATCGGAATCGGATTCAGTTATGCCGCAGCGACCCCTCCGGCCCTGAAATGGTTTTCCCCCGCGAAAACCGGTCTGATCGCAGGGATTGTCGTTTCCGGTTTCGGTATTGCCCCGGTTTATCTCGCTCCTTTGTGCAAGTACCTGTTGGGGCAGTACGGTCTGCATACAACCATGATGATTCTGGGTCTCGCCTTTATTGCCATCGTTTGCGGCATGGCTCTGCTGCTGACCAACCCGCCTGCTGAATTTTCCCCTGCAGTGAAGGGGGGCGCCGCATATAAAAAGGCATCGACAAACGATGTCGGACCGATGCAGATGCTCAAGGACGGGCGCTTCTACAGCCTGTGGCTCACCTTTTTCATCGGCGCCGGAGCCGGCTTGATGGTCATCGGCAGCATTGCCGGCATCGCCAAGCAGAGCATGGGAGAAATGGCCTTCATCGCCGTTGCGGTCATGGCGGTGGGGAATGCCTCCGGACGTATTCTCGCCGGTATCCTTTCCGACAAAATCGGGCGTGCCACAACCCTGACCATTATGCTGGTTTTCCAGGCCTTGTTGATGTTTGCCGCCATTCCGGTCGTTTCCGGCCCGGGCTCCGGCGCAGTCCTCACCACCCTGCTGGCCACCATGATCGGATTCAACTACGGCACCAACCTGTCCCTGTTCCCCTCCTTTTCCAAGGATTATTGGGGCGCCAAGAACTACGGCATCAACTTCGGCATCCTGTTTTCTGCCTGGGGCGTGGGTGCCTTCGTCCTGGTGAAGGTTTCCTCCCTGCTCAATGCCAAATACGGCGGCATGCAGACCTCCTTTATGGTAGCCGGCGTCATGCTGCTGGTCGGCGCCATGATGGCCATGGCCATGCGGCCGAAAAAAGCCGTTGCTCCTGCCGTCGAACCGATTTTTGTCGAGGAAGAGGACCTGGTTCTGGAGAAGGTTCGGGATTGATTTCCCCTGAGTCGCTGTCCTAATCCGGCGCTGTCAGCTCCCTTGCGGGCGAGCTGACAGCGCCTTTGATAGGAGATGGATGAATCATGACTGCAAACTCACCCTCCGTGTCATATCTGGAAATGCCGTTTCCGGCACTTTTGGGGTTCGCCGTTTCTCTGCTCTCCTATATTTTGAGTCAGCTCGATTTCCTGCGTCCTCCGTTATTGCTGACAGGAATTGTTCTCATCAGCGGAGCTGTTGTTCAATTGATCTACGGCATTCACAGCCGGCAGAACGGGCATAAAAGAAATGCCGCGATCCTGCTCCCTTTTGGAATCTTCTGGCTATCGCTTGTCGGGTATCAGGTTTTCCCGGGGCTTGGCATCGGACGTCACCCCGGCGCCGTCACCATGTTTTCCTTCATGAGCCTCTGGGGGATATTCGCTGCGATTCTGTTTCTGAGCAGTTTCCGCAGCAATACAATTGTGCAGGTTTTTTTCGGGGCGCTGATGGCTTCGCTGCTGTCGTTATCGATGTACCAGTTGCGAGACCATCAGGTCTTCCTAATACTCGGCTGCTTTTTCGGAATTCTTTCCTCTTTGAGCGCGGTGTATATCGCTCTTGCCCAGGCATTCATTCAGCGCCTGCAGCGATCCTCCGAATATGTGATTGAAGAGATCGGAAATTAACAGCTTGTCAAAGATTTCTTACTCGGCTAGTGTTCACCTGATGGCTTCGTTTTTTCGCCGGTAATCGGTTGCCGCACCGGGGCATGCCGAAATCGGCAACAGCAAGGCGGTGGGAGGAATGAGGCTCGGTCATCAGATATCGGTTCTGGGGTTGATCGCCCTGGGCTATTGCGCGATCCTGTTATCCTCGGGAGCTGTCGGCATCGAGGTGTTGCCTCCGTTCCTTGTTTCCGCCGTTATTTTCATTTCCTCAGGCAGACTGCTACGGGGTGGCGGCCGGCACCTTGTCAAGGAACGCCCCGCTGATGATGAGGCGCCCCGTAAGGAGCCGAATTGGGGTCTGCGGACCCAGATTCTAAATTGGGTCATGGCCATTCTCATTTTCTGCACACTCGGTCTCTGGGTTGTGAAACCCGTCGGCGTCTCCTTTTTCGAAATGTTTGGCTTCAAGTAAGCGTCTACGCAGTTCCGGTTTGCAATCCTGCGAAATCTTCCTGTCCTTTTGCATTTTTGCAAATACGACTGTCCGCCCTTTCCTGATACTGCAAGTGCCCGGATAATAAGAGAAAAGCTACCTCCCTTGAAAGATGCCCTTCATGCTGCCCGGAAATTTCCCTTTCTTTTAACGTTCAGGTTTTGCGCAATTGCGAAAAGAAATCGGATCTTTCCCCCTCGAATTTCCTAAGTGTCTGAAAAATAAAAAGAAATTGATGGTCTTGAGTCCCGTCGGTGCTTGGTATGCTCTTTGCTAAATTCCCCATTGGATTTAAGGGGAATCTTTTCATCGGCCTCAGAATCCTTTTACTCATCTCAGCTTCAAGGTCCAGAGAGGCTTTACCAGGCTCGAAACACTCAAACAGACGGAAAAGGAGACAGAAAATGGAAAATCAACGTGCGCTCGTCGACACCACCGCCAACCCCGCCCCTCTTGGTTTGCTCGGCTTCGGCATGACCACCGTGCTGCTCAACCTGCATAATGCAGGCTTCTATCCCCTGGATACCATGATCCTCGCGATGGGCATCTTCTACGGTGGAGTGGCCCAGATTTTTGCCGGCTGGATGGAGTGGCGTAAAGGCAACACTTTCGCTACCACCGCTTTCTGCAGCTACGGCCTGTTCTGGTTTTCACTGGTGGCCCTGATCCTCATGCCGAAAGCCGACATAGGCATTGCCGCTCCTGCCAAGGACACTGCCATGGCCGCTTACCTCACCATGTGGGGTCTGTTTACCGCCATCATGTTCCTGGGGACCTTCCGACTGAGCCGTGCTCTGCAGGTCGTTTTCGGCTCCCTGACAGTGCTCTTCTTCCTGCTGGCCGCGGGAGATGCAACCGGCAATGAAACCTTGACCATGATCGCCGGCTACGAAGGAATCTTCTGCGGTTTCAGCGCCATTTACACCGGTCTGGCCCAGGTTCTCAACGAAGTGAACGGGCGTCAGATCATGCCTCTTGGCGTCATCGCCCGCTAAATTCCGGGAATCATTATTTAGAAAAAAGCGGAGCCTAGGGCTTCGCTTTTTTTTTGCCAAATGCCCGATTCGCAAAGATGCAAAACCTCGTGATCCCCTAGTTTGCATTGCTGCAAAGCCGCCTTGTCCATGTTGCCGATAGGTAACTACCTGTAATTTAGACGTTAATGTGCCAAAAACCGTCCGAGGTGAGACCAGCTCGCAACCAAGGCACTTTTTTGATTTTCCTCTTTTTTGCAATTTTGCAAAAAGTCTTCGGCCCGAAAATCGAACCTGGCCTCAAGACAATCATAACTTATTGAAAATAAAGAGAAAAAATATTTTTCTCTGGCACTTCATCTTGGTACGTCCTTTGCTCTATTAGAGCTCAGCTACTCTATTGGCATGGAGAGGGAGCGAAGCCGTTGAGGGACGGTTACGATCCCTCTGCCATGCCGGCTTTTCACCCCACAGGGAAGGAGCGGAACATGAATGATGGCATCCGGTGCTCCTATTACGGCAAGGACGAAAATTCCTGTGACGTCGGTTGTGGTTACATCAGCCCATCGGATGTCGCAACCATCATCAAATATTGCAGCTCCAACTACCGGGCCTGCAGCAAATATCAGGAACTGATCGATCGTTGTCCGGCAGAAGCCGTCAGGGATATGCGGCAGGCAGAGATGGGGAATCAGGTTGCCGGTATCCGTGATCGCCGGCAGCCGGTATCCGGCCGTCCCCTGGTCAAACCCTTCAAGGTCAAGTGGCCCCTGCCTTTTCTCGGCCGTCATGTGTCCTCCCGTAGTTTCAGGGACCATCGCCCCTCTGCCGGCAGCGTTTTGATACCTGAAGTTCCGCCAAAGAAGGCGATGCAAGCCCCCGCGATCACCCATCCGGCGCCCCTTGGTCTGCTCGGCTTCGGGATGGCCACTGTTCTGGTCAACCTGCACAATGCAGGTTTTCTGAACCTGAGCGCCCTGATGCTGGCTATAGGCATATTTTATGGAGGTCTTGCCCAGATCATTACCGGAATCATGGAATTTCGCAGGGACAATACCTTCGGAGCCACCGCCTTCATCTCCTACGGCCTTTTCTGGCTGACCCTGGTGGCTCTGGTGCTGATGCCCCGTTTTGGTTTGGGACCGCCCCCATCAGGAGCCGCACTGGTTGCCTATCTCTCGATGTGGGGTATTTTTACGGCGGCCCTGTTCCTCGGAAGCCTGAAAATGGCTCTGAATCTGAGAATTTTTTTCGGTTTCCTGACATTGCTGTTCGTGATGCTTGCGGTTGCCACGGCCACAAACAACGATATGATTCGTCTTGCCGCTGGTTATCAGGGGATTTTTACCGGGATCCTCGCAATTTATGCCGGGCTGGTGCAGGTGGTCAGGGAAGTTTATCGAAACGATGGCGTGGCCGTCCGGCAGAATTGAGTGTTCACAAAAAGCGCCGACTCCATTGGCGGCAGAAAATAGAAGTGAGGTTTTTCAGGCCATGAACATGCACAAAAGTATTCGACTCACCCCCCATGACAGGCAGCAGATCTGGCAGTTGTACAAGTCCGATGAATACAACGTTACAGAACTGGCTGAAATCTTCCGCGTCTCCCGGCCGACCATCTACAAGGTCCTGGCCAGGGCCAGAAAACAGGAATTTTTGCCGAGAAGCAGCATCAATGCCCGTTACCGCACCCTGAAATACGGCCTGAAGCGACTGGCCAAGGTCGAGCGGAACCTGGGTGAAAAACGGGGCCGGCCGATGCAGGGCCTGCGAGCTCTGACCGTATAGCTTCTTTTTATCCTTTCTTCCCCCTGCATGCGCAGGGGGAAGAGGTTTCTGTCCCCTCTCTTTTCAGTGCCTTTTGCAACCCCAGGCAGTGAAACCCATTGCACTGGCGCATTCCCTTCCCTAAAATAAATAACGCAGCTCGAATCCCGAATGAGCTGTCGCGATCCCGATCTGCTTCAGCCGATTTGCGGAAGGAGACTGCTTTGAAAAATCTGAAAATCTCCCACAAGATCTTTCTGTTGATCGGCAGCATGCTTCTCGTCTTCTGCCTGGTGGTATCCTGGCTCTACCTGGAGGCCAAACAGAATTACATCAAAGCACGGCGTCAGGACATCCAGCATGTGGTCGAAACCGCCTGGGGGGTTCTGGACCGTTACGTGCAAATGGTGGATCAGGGCCGGCTTTCCCGGGAAGAGGGGCGGCAGCTTGCTCTGGAGACGGTACGGCAACTGCGGTTTGGGGAAGACAACTATTTCTGGATCAACGACTTTGAGCCGCGCATGATCATGCATCCGATCGATGAAGAACTGGTCGGAGAAAGCCTGGTAAACTATCGGGATCCCAACGGCAAGGAACTCTTCGTGGAAATGGCCTCCCTTGTGCGCAAACAGGGGGAAGGGTTTATCGAGTACGTCTGGCACAAGCCTGGGAGTCAGCAGCCGGCGGCAAAAGTTTCTTTCGTCAAGGAACTGCCCGAATGGGGATGGATTATCGGTGCGGGAGTCTATACCGATGATATCGATGAGGCGCTGGCCAAGATTTTTTACACCACATTCGGCATTCTCGCAGCGCTCCTGGTCTCGGCGGTGGTGGTGACGCTGATCGTTTCCCGCCAGATATCCATCCCTCTGCAGCAGGCGGTGGAAGCCATGGAAAAGCTGGGCAGCGGCAATTTCAACGTCCATCTCGGCATGAACCGCAAGGACGAAATCGGGCGCATGGCCAACGCAATCGATGCCTGCGTCGCCAGTTTGCGCAAGATCTTCGTCGCCATCCGCAGTATGTAGAACCCACCCTGCTGATTCTGATCGGGGTCGCTATCGGTAGCGGGTTGAACTGAACCTTTTCGATCCCGACCCCGATACCGCCCCCACCTCGAAGAAACGCGCCTATAAGCCTTCAAGTTTCCTGGTCGAAATCGAAATCGGGATCGAAATCGGATATTTGCCTTTCTTCGAAGGCTAGAACCTCAGCCGGGCGTAGGGGGAAAGAGCGCAGGCTTCAAGAGCCTGATTGAGGGTGTAGATCCCCTTGTCCGCCAGCAGGGGAATCAGTTTGCACAGGATCTCCGCCGTGACCAGCGCGTCGCCCAGGGCGGTGTGGCGTCCGATGACGGCGACATTGAGGCGCTGTGCAATCTGCTCCAGACCATGGCCTTCGAGATGGGGATGGACGATGGAGGAGAGCAGCAGGGTGTCGAGGACAGGCTGTTCGAAACGAATCCCCGTTTCCCTTTCCTTCAGTTTCAAAAATTTCATGTCGAAGGCCGCATTGTGCGCGACCAGTACCGAGCCTTCGGCAAAATGATGCAGCTCGGGCAGGACGGTTTCGATGGTCGGCTGGTCCTGCAGCAGTTCGGGAGTGATGCCATGGATCCGGATCGATTCCTCGGGAACGGTTCGCATGGGGTTGACCAGTTGATCCATGGTTTCGTCATAGAGGATGCGACCGTTCACGATGCGCACAGCGCCGACCTGAATGATTTCGTCCCCTTGAGAGGGTTGCAGTCCGGTGGTTTCGGTGTCGAAAACGGCAAAGGTCAGTTGATTGAGGGGCTGCTTGCAGAGGTCCTCGACGCAGACTTGGGTCAGCAGGTTGAACTCGTAGTAGACGGGGCGGTCTTCGGCCGGGACCTTTTCCTTGAAGTGTTCTCCAGAGCGGGAAAGGGGCAGGGTCAGCCTGACTCCCTGGCAGGTTTCGCGGTCCGGCGGCAAAAAGGTGATGTTCCCCTGGACTTTGTCGATCAGGTCGGAAAAGGAAATCAGTTTACTCCGCCCATTCCGAATCAGAGGCTGATGTCGCCAGCTGTCCAGTTCCTCCCTGGACAGTGCACACCCCTTCCATTCGATTTCAAGAACGGCCTGCCGGTCGTTTGTTCCCTGAAGGCGAAGCATCAGCCGGTCGAGGTCGGAGCAGCCCCGCAGGGGGGCACCGAGGTGAGCCAGACCCTGGACCATGGCATAGCTGTCGATCTGCAGCCAGATTTCCGGAGCGACCTGCCGTTCGACCGGGATTCCCGCCTGCCGGCCAAGCTGGCGTCTGATGATTTCCACCAGGTAATCTCCCAGCACGGTTTCGATGCCGCCCGTGGAAAAAAGATGCCGCGCATATTCCTCCCTTGCATTTCTGACCCGCAGCTTCATGGCTCGGCAAAGGTCATCAATCCCCTTCCATGCCTCCTGATTGCCTGAAGTTTTATCTTTTTTAGAAGTTATCCCATGAATGCGGTCGGAGAAATGCCGCATGTCCTCAGTGAAGATCTGGAAGATCTGGTCACGCTGCAGTTCCGCCTCCATCTGATCGGTAATATTCTCGATGGCCAGGAAAAATCCGCTGATCTCCCGCGGGCGGGAATCCTCCTGGTACACAGGGACCATGTTGATTCTCAGGCAGAGGTTTTCCTGAGCCGTCGTGATGAAGTTGACGGCCGGGGCCTTTTCCCCCTGCAGGTCCGCCTGATGCAGCAGATCGAGGGCGTGAACGATGGCCTCGCGGTCGAGAATACCGAAAATGGATCTTCCCAGTCCGATGCGTTTTCCCGGTTGCTGCAGCAGGCGCTGGGCCTGGGGATTGTAGAGCATGACCTGGCCGCTGGTGTTGCAGACCAGCACTCCTGTGGGGAGTTTCGACATCAGGGCCGCCAAGCGGTTGCGTTCCGCGCGCAGGTCCGCCCTGGCCTTGTCTATCTTCCCCTTTATCTCCTGCTGCAGGGCCTGGAAGGCATCGGCTGATTCGTTGATGGTGTCCGCCAGATGGATCAGTTCCAAAGGTCCTTTTGGTTCGATGCGGTACCCGGGATTGACGGCCGAAATCAGTTTCGTTTCTTCGCCTATTTTGAGGATCGGGATGACGTAGTGGCGGAACAGGAAGTGGACCAGCAGGGCGATGATCAGAAACAGGATGAGGGCACCGAGCAGCGGATAAGGCACCACACGCACCGCGACCCGGGAGAAAAAATCCTGTTCCCGCGGAGAAAGCTGCACCCAGGCAAGGGCACAGCTGCCAATGATGATGCTGAACACGGCCAGTTCGACGGCGGTGAGGATAATCCAGAATTTCAGGTTCGGGCGCATGAACAGTCTCGGCGAGAGATCATGGAAGTCGTTTGAAGGCCTCTGGCCCTGTTGTTCACCATGTTCTGCAGTAGAAGTTTCCATGGATAATCCGGACTAATACTTTTCTCTGGATGATACACGGGAAGGAAGACGAAGACAACGATCCGTTGCAACAGGATTCAGGATTGCTCTTGCCAACCTCAGGATTAGTCGCTAGGATGTTGCCGTTTTCCTGGAAAGACTCCCCGGCCCCTCCCTGAAATATGGCGTGGCCCCGGCCGATAGTCCCGTGAACTGAAGGAAGGATGCATGACTCCCTCGAAGCAACTGCGCTCCATGGCGCCCTTCGACCGGCTTCCCGAGACCATTGTCCGGGAGATTCTTGCCGCGGCCCGGGTCAGGAGTTTTTCCGCTGGTGATGTCATTTTCGAACAGGACGATCCCGCTACCGGGTTTCTCTACATCGTAAAAAAGGGCCTCGTGGAAATCACCGCTCTGACTCCCGGAGGTATCGATCTGGTGGTCGAGTATCGCCGGGAAGGGGAGTTTTTTGGGGAGATGCCGGTTTTTTCCGACGAATCCTACTCCGGAGGCGCCCGCGCCGCCCGGGAAACCGAATGTTACCTGATTCCCTCCGAGCAACTCCGTCAGGCTGAGCAAAGACACCCCCAACTGCGCGAATACTTCACCGGTGCCGTCCTGTTCAGGGTGCAGCAGCTGTATGCGGAAATCGTTGCCGATCATACCCGCAGCGCTCTCGCTCACCTGGAGGCCTACCCCTTTCAAAAACGGCTTTCCGAGATCATGTCCTCTCCGGTGGCCACCTGCGGGGCCGAGGAGTCGGTTCAGGAAGTTGCCCGGCGGATGGTCGAAAAAAAAATAAGTTCCGTGGTGGTGGTCGACGACAGCGGCCGGCCGGCCGGCCTGGTGACAGAGCGGGATCTGGTAACCAAGGTGATTGCCCCCGGTCAGCTGGAAAACCGGAACTTGTCCGCCGGGCAGATCATGGCTGCCTGCCCGTTTTCCATGTCGCCTGACGCCTACATGTATGAAGCCATGTCCTACATGCTTGGCCATCGGCTCAAGCATCTGCCGGTCGTCGATGGAGGCGAAACCGTCGGCATGGTCACCCTCAGCGACCTGATGCGGTACCGGAGTCAGAAGGCCATGCTGCTGCTTGGTAGCATCCGTGAGGAAAACTCCCTGGCAGGGCTTGCTCTGATCCGTCAGGAGATCGTCGAGGTAGCTCGGGCGCTGCTTTCGGAAATCCGCACCCTGCCCGAGGTGATGGAAATACTGTCCTATATTCACTACGAAATCATCAGGCGGGTCTACGAGCTTTGTGAAAGGGAGATGATCGCGGCAGGATTTGTGAAACCCGCGATCCGCCACTGTTTCCTGATCATGGGAAGCGGGGGGCGCAGGGAAATGCTGCTCAATCCCGATCAGGACAACGGTTTCGTCTATGAGAATCTGGATGACGACCGGCTGACCGAGGTCGAGGGGTATTTCATGCCCTTTTCGGAAAAACTGGTGACGGCGCTGGCGGAGGTCGGCTATCCCCTGTGTGAAGGGAAGGTGATGGCCAACAATCCGGCCTGGCGTGGCCGGCTCTGCGACTGGCAGGCCCGCGTCCGGGGTTGGGTCAGCGAGCCCGAACCGCAGAACGTTCGCACATCGTCCATCTTTTTCGATTTCACCGCCCTGGTTGGAGATGCCGGCCTTGTCCACGATCTGCGCAGCATCGTTTATCAGGAGATGCACGATTATCCCGGATTCCTCTACCACATGATGACCCTGGATCTGCAGTACCGGGTTCCCCTCGGTCTTCTCGGTCGTTTTCTGGTGGAAAAGAGCGGACCCCAGGCGGGAAAGCTGTCCCTGAAGCTGGCGGGCAGCATCTACCTCGTCGACTGCATCCGGATGTTCTGTCTGGAACAGGAGCTGCAGGAACTGGAAACCCTGAAGCGACTCAAGGCCCTGGTTGCCCGCAGCGTATTCGCCACGGAAACCGCCGAGCATATCGAAGCAGCCTTCGAAGCTTTGGTCTTTCTGCGCCTGCGCAACGAAATCGCCCAGGTTGATGCCGGCAAGAGCCCAAACCATTTCATCGATCCCCAGGCCCTCTCCAAAAACGAACAGAGCCTACTTAGAGCTTCCTTTCAGGCGGTTCGTGAATTGCAGGAGGCGACCAAGCGTCATTTCGGCCGCACAGTGTTGTAAGGTGGGGGCTTCAGGCGCTTTTCAGCCCCTTGTTTCCTCCCAGTGTCAACAACCCTCCGCTTTTTTCCCTCCTTTGGATTTTACGGATTTCCAGGAACCTTGTAGCTCCTTAGATCGAGACAGGAAGATAACTGTTGACATCTAAATGGAACTACGTATGATACTCGGGTTGTTTACACCCGATGGCATCTTCACGGTTTCAGGCGGTGAAGATGGCATGAATTTAATTCTCAACTGTTGTGATTTTTGCTTATTCGCCTGGTGTCGTTGCCCGCAATATGGTGGCCTTCCCTCGGGCCCCGAAACCAAAGAAAGGAGGTGTAAGGGCCGGTATTTTAGATTGAACGGCAACCGACGCCGCCAAAAGCGACCCGCCGTTGTTCGGTTTTCCCCACCGGACAAGCGGCTATAAAAAAGAAAAGCCAAAAAAGGAGTAGCGATTATGGGACACGGACCCGCGGTAAAGCTGGGTAAAGACAATGCTTCGGGCTACAAAACCAAGCTCGGAATCTGGATGTTTCTGTTTTACACACTGATCTATGCCATTTTTGTCGGCATCAACTCCGTCAATCCTGCCCTGATGGAAGTCACCATCATGGGTCAGACCCTGGCGGTGGTGTTCGGCTTCGGATTGATCATCATCGCCTTTATCATGGCGATCATTTACAACTACTTCTGCAATAGCGCAGAAGCAAGATTGAACAAGTAAGGGGGAGTCAACCATGGTCTATACTCAGTCTCCGTTGGCTATCGCCCTCTTTCTCGGTTTCGTTCTTTTCGTGCTCGGCCTGTCCTTCTACCTGGCCCGCCGGGCTACCTCGTCGGCAGGCTACTATGCCGCCGGCGGCAATATCCACTGGTTCGTCAACGGCATCGCCTTCGCCGGCGACTACCTCTCGGCTGCCTCTTTCCTCGGTATCTGCGGCATGATCGCGACCGCCGGCTACGACGGCTTCCTCTACTCCATCGGCTACCTGGCCGGCTGGATGGTGGCCCTGTTCCTGGTGGCCGAGCCGATGAAGCGTTTGGGCAAGTACACCTTCACCGACGCCCTCGATTCCAAATTCAACTCCAAGGGCATCCAGCTGGCCGCCGCCATCTCGACCCTGCTGGTCTCGGTCTTCTACCTGATTCCGCAGATGGTCGGCGCCGGCGTGCTGGTGCAGCCCCTGCTCGGCATGCCCCACTATGTCGGCGTGCTGATCGTCGGCGTGGTCGTCACCCTGATCGTCGCCACCGCCGGCATGGCCTCCACCACCTATGTCCAGTTCTTCAAGGGGGGCATGCTGCTGGTCTGTTCGACCATTCTGGTCATCGGCGTCTTCGGCCGCGGCCTGAGCACCTCGCCCGATCAAGGCGGGCGGAAGGACTATCACAATTTCCAGACCATGACCGCGACCAAGGGGGCCGACGGCTCCCTGCAACTCTCCGATTCCTCCTACAGCGTACCCCAGGACTGGGAGACCAGCCCCTATGGCGAGCACGGCTTTGTTAAGCTGACCAAGGACGGGGAACCCTCGGTTTGGAAGGTCGAGGAAGCTGAAACCGGTTACGAGCTGAAGGAAACCCTGTATACCCAGGAACTGGCTGACGGTACCAAGCTGTACAACGGGGCACCCAAGGAAGCAGGGCGTTTCTTCCCCGTCGGAGCCATCAAGGAATTGCGCATCGATGGCGAAGAAGTGGCCCAGACCGGTGCTCTTGGCCCCTTCGCCTATCTCAAGGCCGTCAAGAATTCCACCGTCATGCTCTGGGGCAAGGCCTATGTCAAGGATGATGGCGCCCTCACCACCATCTACTATCCGAAGCCGACTGCCGGCTCCCGGATCCTGCGCCCCGGTCTGAAGTTCAAAGTCGACAATGCCACCGGCACCGAGAAGTTCAACTTCATCTCCCTGATGCTGGCCCTGTTCTGCGGCACCGCGGCCCTGCCGCACATCCTGATCCGCTATTACACGGTGCCGAGCCAGGCCGCCGCGCGTAAATCGACCATCGTCGCCATCGCCAGTATCGGCTTCTTCTACATCCTGACCCTGTTCATGGGCATCGGCGCCATGACCAACGGCGTCATCAACCTCACCGACAACAACATGTCGGCTCCGCTTCTGGCCCTGTCCTTCGGGGTGGTGCTGTTCTCCATCATCTCCTCGCTGGCCTTCGCCACGGTGCTGGGGACGGTCTCCGGTCTGATCGTGGCGGCTTCGGGTGCAGTGGCTCACGACTTGATGGATAACTTCCTCGGCATGAAGATGACCGACACCTCCAAGGTCATGGCCGGCAAGATCGCCGCGGTTGTGGTGGGCTGCATCGCCATCTACCTCGGCATCGTTTTCGAGGGGATGAACGTCTCCTTCCTGGTCGGCTGGGCCTTTGCGGTGGCCGCCTCGGCCAACCTGCCGCCGATTCTGATGCTGCTGTTCTGGAAGAAGACGACGGCTCAGGGCATTACCGCCTCGGTGCTGGTCGGCCTGGTTTCGTCCCTCGGTCTGATTCTGCTCTCCCCCGACATGTGGGTGCTGTACGGCAAGCTGCCGGAAAACGCTCCGGTCTCCTTCAACAGCCCGGCGCTGGTTTCCATCCCCCTGAGCTTCATCGCCCTGGTGGTGGTTTCCCTGATGACCCAGAAGACCGGGGTTGCCGATACCGAAGCCGAAGCCATGGAAGCCTGATGTAAATTTTTTCCTGCAGGATGGAATGACTCTCGGGGCCGCCCTAAAGGCGGCCCCGATTTTTCACAGGTTTTAGAAAAAAAACAGTTCGAGAAGCTTCCTCTGCGGAGGTTTCTCGATAGTTGGGACGGATATGAAACGCTATCGCATTACCCTGCTGGTCGTTTGTCTTGTTCTGCTTTTTCTCGGTTACACCGATCTCAACCTGCTGTTCCGCAACCCCAAGCCGATGCCGGTGCAAATTGCCGAACTGGAGCAGGGGGAACCGCAGCAGGAATGGCTGACGATCAAGGGCGGGCACCAGAACCTCCTCGAAGCCATTTCCACATCCGGATCCGTTGAAGTCAACGCCTTTCTCGTTCCATTGAAAACCGCCCCCGAGGCCGAGGATTATCGAGTCCTGGTCGAAACGCGCAATCCTCAGATAGTCGAGACCTTGAAGACCTATTATTTCAAACTCGAGTCGGACCGGGAAAGACAGGAATTCCTGGAGAAGAACAGACAATTCTTTTTCGGCTCCCGCGAAGTGACCGGAATGGTCATGAGCGGTTTGATTGGCAAAAACAACCGGAACCGTCTCGCGAAGCTGTCCCGGGATTACGGCATAGATGTCCCCGAGAACGTTCTTTTGTTTACCGAGGGGAAAACCCCTGCCAAGCTGCGGGGATTTTTCTTTGTCGGCATCGGTCTGCTCGGTCTGGGCAAATTGGCTCTCAACTGGAGAAAAAAGTCTGGTGGGGGCCTGAAACCTCTCCCTTGAAAGGTCGAGAAGGCTTTTATCGTTTTTTCCGGTTATCGATTCCAGAGCCGTCTGCCGCCAGGGTCATTCCCCTGGCTTTTTTTTTCTGGTAACATCCTCATCCGAAGGCCCCTGAATGCCTTTTCCCCTCGTATGGGATGGTAGCCGATGGCGGACATCGATCTGAAAAAATTTCCCGTCACCCCCGGCGTCTACCTGATGAAGGATGCCCAGGGTGAGATCCTCTATGTCGGCAAGGCGAAGCAACTGCGCAACCGACTGCGCGGCTATTTCTCGGCTGCAGGGGACGGACGGAACCATATCCGTTTTCTGATGAACCGGGTCAGCAGTATCGACACCATCGTCACCGATACGGAAAAGGAAGCCCTGATCCTCGAAAATACCCTGATCAAGAAGTACCGCCCCCGCTACAACATCAATCTGCGGGACGACAAAACCTATGTCTCCCTGCGTCTCGATCCCCGGGAAAAATTTCCCACCTTTCAGATTGTAAGAAAGGTTCGCAAGGACGGGGCCCGCTATTTCGGACCCTTTTCCTCGGCAGCAGCCGTTCGGGAGACGCTAAAGTTCATCTATCGCATTTTCCCCCTCCGTCACCACCCTTTTGAGACCTGCCGACGGCGCAACCGACCCTGCCTCTATTATCAGATCGGGCAGTGCAGCGCCCCCTGCCAGGGTTTGATCGACGCCGGAGAGTATCAGAGTTTGGTCGATGGCGCCGTTGCCCTGCTGACGGGCAAAGAGCGGGAGGTTCTTGAGGACCTGCGGCAGAGAATGAGCCGGGCCGCGGAGAACCTCGATTTCGAAGATGCGGCCCGGTTGCGGGACCAGATCAGAGCCATCGAGGAAACCGTCGAGCGGCAGAAAGTGGTCGCGGCGGACGGCGGCGATCAGGACGTGGTGGGTCTGCACCGGGAAGGTGGAGAGGTGGAGTTGGCAATCCTTTTCGTTCGGGAGGGTAAGGTGATCGGACGGCGCAACTACAACCTGGAATGGCGGTTGGCTGAAGAAGAGCTGCTCTCGTCTTTTCTGCAGGAGTTTTACGGGCGGGAGGTGGTCATTCCCGAAAGGCTGCTGCTTCCGCTTCCCATCGATGACGCCGACACCATTTCCGAGTGGCTGACTGATCGAAAAGGGAGAAAGGTTCGCGTTCTGGTGTCGGAACGGGGTGCCGGACGGCAACTTGTGGATCTGGCGTGCAGAAACGCCCAGGAGTCCTTCCGGGAGCGGGGCAGCCGACGGGAGGCCCGGCAGGAGGTGCTGCGCGATATCGCCGGACGGCTGCACCTGAACCGCTTTCCCCAGCGCATCGAATGTTTCGATATTTCCAACGTCCAGGGGCGCTTCAGCGTCGGCAGCATGGCGGTTCTCAGCGATGGGGAGCCGGACAAGGGAGCCTATCGGCATTTCCGTGTTCGGACCGTGGAAGGGGCCGATGATTTCGCCTCCCTCTACGAGGTGCTCAAGCGCCGGCTGAAAAGGGGCATCGAGGAAGAGCTGCTGCCCGACCTGATCCTCATCGACGGCGGCAAGGGACAGCTTTCGGTCCTGACCGCGGTCCTTGGGGAGATGGATCTGAGAGGGCGAATCGACGCCGTCGGAATCGCCAAGAGCCGGGTCCGCGCCAATGTGCGCGGCCATGGCGTGGAACGGAGCGAGGAACGCTTCTTCCTGCCGGGACGCAAGAATCCTGTCCTTCTGCGGCAGGGTTCTCCTGCACTGTTCATGCTGGAAAGGCTGCGGGACGAGGCCCATCGTTTCGCCATCACTCACCATCGCAAGCTGCGCAACCGTGTCACCCTGCATTCGGTTCTGGAGGAGATTCCGGGAATCGGCGAACAGCGACGCAAGGCTTTGCTTGGCCATTTCGGCAGTCTGAAGAAAATCCGCCAAGCCTCACTGGAGGAGCTTGAAGGCATGCCCGGGCTACCCCGGGCGCTGGCCCGACGGATTTTTGAAACCTTTCAGGGAGACAAGGGCGGCTGACAGCTTGCCCAATCAGATAGGTGCCCGGCCGCTGATTCTGGTCAACTCTTCAAGCCTTTGTGCCAGCCCATCCGTCAGCGAGCCCGGTGAAAACCGCCAGCTCCAGTTTTCTTCCGGGTTCCCGGGGCGATTCATGCGGGCCTCGCAGCCGAGTTCGAGGACATCCTGCAGGGGGGTTATGCAGAGATCGGCGACGCTGATCATGGCCAGATGGATGAGTGCCCAGGGTATCTGTGGATGATCCTGGCCCAGGTAGGCTTTGACGGACTTCTGCTGATCTTCCGTCAGCGACTCCCACCAGCCAAGAGTCGTGTCGTTGTCATGAGTACCGGTATAGATGACGCAGTTGCGTTGCAGATTGTGGGGCAGGTAGGGGTTGTCCGGACCGGAGTCGAAGGCAAACTGCAGAACCTTCATGCCGGGAAGGTTGAATTGGTCCCGCAACGCTTCCACTTCAGGGGTGATGACCCCGAGGTCTTCGGCAATCAGAGGCAGATCTCCCATTTCCGAAATCAATGCCCGAAACAGCTCCTCGCCCGGTACCGACATCCATGACCCATTGACGGCTGTTTTTTCCTCGGCAGGAATCGCCCAGCAGGCGTCGAATCCCCGAAAATGATCGATGCGCAGCAGGTCGGTCTGCGTCAGGGCCCAGCCCAGTCTTTTGCGCCACCAGGCGAAGTCCCTGTCCCGCAGGCGATCCCAGCGATACAGTGGGTTTCCCCACCGCTGACCGGTCTTGCTGAAATAGTCCGGGGGAACCCCGGCGACCAGGGTCGGCCGGCGTTCCTCATCCAGGTGGAAATCCTCCGGGTCGCTCCAGACATCTGCGGAATCGAGGGCGACGAAGATCGGCAGGTCTCCCAGAATCCGGATTCCCTTCCCGTTTGCATACCGCTTGAGCGCCATCCACTGTTCATAGAAGATGAACTGGCAATAACGGAGGCAGAAAATTGTTTCCGCCAGTTCCTGGCGCCAGAAAGTCAGAGTTTCGGGACGACGCTGTCTGATGTCCTCGGGCCAGAGATTCCACGGCTGCTCGAAATGCTGCTGCCGCAAAGCTTTGAAGAGAGTATAGTCGTCCAGCCATTCGGCCTGATCGGCACAGAAGGTGACAAAGGCCTGCTGGCGGTCGGGATCGGCCGTTTGGCGGAAGCGGCCGGCCGCCTTGAACAGCAACGGTTCCTTGAACTTGCGCACCGAGGGAAAATCGATGCGGTCGCCGGGGAAGGAGGTCTCGTCAAAATCCTCAGGCTCAAGGTCACCCGTCTCCTCCAGTTTTTGCAAACAGATCAGCAGAGGGTTGCCGGCAAAAGCGGAAAAAGCGCTGTAGGGGGAATCGCCGTAGCCGGTCGGACCGAGGGGCAGAATCTGCCAAATTGCTTGTCCGGCCGCAGCCAGGAAATCGACGAATTTATAGGCTTCGCGGCCGAGGCTGCCGATGCCATGGGGGCCGGGGAGGGCGGTGGGGTGGAGCAGAATGCCGCTTGAGCGTTGATGATTCATGATGACTGGCTCCTGAAGGCCCTACGGTTGGTTGCGAAAGGTTTTCTTCCCATTACCTTATCTGATTATGCACCTGACTCAAGTGGCGGTGAAAAACGAAGGAGCTTCATCGGATTGGGTCGGTATGGAAAAAAGGTTTTCAAATCGGATTCCGAGCCGAAAGCGACCCAGGATTCACTGGAGAAAAGGGCATGGGCAGCCTGCCATCAGATGACCAGCCGCGGACCTGCATAACGCTTCGCTAGATCCGCCGGCAGCCCCTCCCTGTCCAGCCTGAGGGCCAGGGGGAGATGATCGAGCAGGTCCTGCGCCGTCATGCCGTCCTTGCCGAATGCCTCAGCAGCGAGATCGCCGGCCAGACCGTGCAGAAACACGCCCTTGCAGATTGCCTCGGGGAAGGGCAGTCCCAGGCAGAAGGCGGCGGCGATGGCGCCCGTCAGAACATCTCCCGACCCGGCCGAAGCCATGCCGCTGTTGCCGGAAAGGTTGATGAATACCCGGCCGTCGGGGAAGCCGATCAGGGTGTGCGCACCCTTGAGAACGATATGACAGTTCAGGTCCCTGCAGGTCTGCTGCAGGATCCCGATGCGGTCGTTTTCAATGTCGTCGACAGCCAGGCCGGTCAGACGGGACATCTCCCCGGTATGCGGAGTGAGCACGGTCGATGCCTGCCGTTGCCGCAGAATACCGAGGTCGGCACAAAGGGCGGTCAGGCCGTCGCCGTCGATCAGCAGCGGTTTTTCAATGGTAGCGGCCAGGCGGCGGGCCAGCTTCTGGCTTTCACCGTTCAAGGACAGACCCGGGCCGAGGATGACCATATCCTGCCCGGCGGCCGTATCCGCCAGACAGTCGAAATTGGCCAGGGCTATGCTCCCGTCGGCCGTTTCCTGTTGGGGAAGAAAAACGATTTCGCTCCCCTTCATGGCGATAAAGGGGGTTATTCCGGCGGGTGCGGCCAGACGGCTGTACCCGCCGCCGGCTTTGAGAAAGGACAGCGCGGCGAAACAGGGAGCTCCCAAATATCCTGCCGCTCCGGCAATAAACAGGGCTTGTCCGAAAGTCCCCTTATGGCCGGTCGTGGGTCGTGGCGGCAGAGGCGGAGGGTCGTTGATGGCTATCAGCAACTCGTGCGAGCGGTAAAGGTCGACAGGGAACGATATGTGGCTGACATGCAGAGTGCCGCACATTTCAAAACCCGGGTAAAGGAGATTGCCGATTTTGGGCAGGCCGAAAGTCACCGTATGGTCTGCCCGCACGGCACAGCCCTGAATATTACCCGTGTCTCCTGAAACCCCGGAGGGAATATCGATGCTCAGCACCGGTTTTCCGCTTCGGTTCAAGACCTCGATCACCTGGCGATGCAGGCCGGTCACCTCGCGGGACAGCCCGGTGCCGAGGAGGGCGTCCACGACGAGGGTGCACCCGGCCAGTATCGATTCAAGTGCGCCAAGATCATCGGTCAACCGTATGTCAACCGGCAGCCGTCGCAGAAGGTTGAGGTGCAGCGCACCTGCTCCGGAAATTTTTTTCGGATCGCCGATAATGAACACCACCGCCCTGCCGCCATGGGAGACGATCTTCCGGGCGACGACGAAACCGTCACCGCCATTGTTTCCCAGTCCGCAGACCACGACAAAGAGGTTACCGTCAACAAGGACCATGCAGGACAGGACGGAAAAAGCAGCGTGGCCTGCATTTTCCATCAGCAGTTCCCCGGGTATACCATACTTTTCCATGGCTGCCCGATCCATCGCCCGCATCTGGCCGACTGTACTGACTTTCATGGGGTTCCTTGGAAGAACGGACATTTGAATCCTCGGCGGGAGTCTCTTTCAGGCAGGTTCAGATGGCGACGCAGCGCTGTTCCTGGGCGCGAGCCCGATGCAGGGCCTGTTCAGCCATTTCCATCAGTTTTTTGGCCGAGCTGCCCCGATCTGGCAGGATGGAGGCGAGACCGATCGTGAAGCCGATGCGGGAAGTGATCGAGGCTGCCTGATTTTGCTGATCGGCAATAGCCTGCTGTAATTTCTCGGCGACCTGGATGGCTCCCTGGGAGTCGGTTTTGGGTAGAAGGATGTAAAATTTCCCCCCCTCGCAACGCGCAGGCAGGTCTCCCGGGCGATGCAGAACGTTTTTAACGACTCCGGCGAGCTCCCGCAGACAGTAGTCGGATGCCTGGTACCCGTAGGTATCCTGCAACTGACTGAACCGATCGATTTCGCAAAGAATCAGGGATAGCGGAGCCCGGTCCCGGACCTGCTGCCCCCAGGTTTGGGAGAGGTATTCCTCGAACTTGCGACGGTTGGCGATTCCGGTCAATCCATCCACTGTCGAGGTTTCCTGCAGCTTCATGTTGACGGCCTGCAGGGCGTTTTCGGTGATGCTGCGCACCTCCATTTCCTCACCCAGGGTGGAGTTGATCAACTCCAGTTCCGCGGTTCGTTCCCGCAGAAGTCTTTCAAGGTTCTGATTCTGCAGAACGATTTCCTCGGTCTTCTGACTCAGGCTCTGAAAGCTGTTTTCAAGGGATTCGAACCAGGGGGTCCAAAGGGCGGGGATACGGTAATCCCTGGGAGGGGTCTTGCCGCGACCGAAAGTCAGGATGTTCTGCAGCAGCTGCCGCACCGGGCGGATGAAAAGACCATACATATGGTATAGAACTGCAGCGATTGCTATCGGCAGCAGCCCCATCAGAAGAAAACCGATTCCCCGGATCGACTCGGTAACCGGTTTGGTGAAAATCAGGTATAGGGGAATCGCCAGAGCAAGCAGAAGTACAGCCATGAGAAGGCTGTGAAGCAGGTACAGACTCATAAAACTTTTTTTCGCGCCGGGCTGCTTGTTCATTTGTTCAATCGTTTTAAAGTTTTATCAATAGATTCAGATCATCATAAAACATTAACCGGTCAGGGCCTTATTGTAAAATCGAAATCGAATTTTTTTTCCTCCACCTCATAAGTCCTCCTGCAGAAGGAAATCTCTGACCTGGCTGAGATCTGGAAAAACCCGGTAGGCGCCGGTAAATTTGTCGCCGGGAGCTAGCCGGCTGGGGATGACGATACAGCGCAGTCCTGCCTCCAGAGCTGCCTGCAGACCCCTTCGGGTGTCCTCGATCACCAGGCACTCCTCCGGAAGCAGGCCGCTCAGGGCCAGAGCCTTCAGATAAGGTTCCGGACTGGGCTTGCTGCAGACATAGTCCTCACGGGTCAGAATGAAATCGAAGTAGGAAAGCAACCCGTTGTTCTGATGAATGAGGTCGAAATGGTCTTTTCTCGAACTGGTCACGATACCCATGCTGACGCGGCCGTGCAGGGAGGCGAGAGTCTCCGTCACCCCTGCGATCGGTTCGGCGCCGTTTTGCAGCAACTCCGAATATCTGCGGTTTTTGAGCAGACGCAGTTCCTCGATCTTTTCTCTGGGGTGACCGTTTCGTTCGGCAAGCATCAGCGGACTCAGCCCCTGATCCAGGGTCAAATGGGCAAAATCGTCCAGGGAGAGCGGGATACCGACCTGTTCCAAGGCCTCCCGGCTGGCTTGATAATAGAGGTGTTCCGTATCGACCAGAATTCCGTCGTTATCCCAGAAAATCGCTTTGAGCATAGGCCTTTTGTCAAGGAACGGGCAAAGGGTGGACAGGCAGAGATGATAGAAACTGTCCTCAAGTATGCCATAACGGAAGGCTGGAAAAAAGGGCGGAATGCCATTCTTCATGAATCTGGGGGAGCCGGCACGGGCTCCCCCACGGTTGTGGGTAGGACCTACACTGGAGCATGATCTCGCAGCCATCCGGAAAACCGCATGGGTTCATGGTCGTTTCGGCTTATTCCTTCTTCATGGGTTCGCCGCAGCAGACCAGTTCGCCCGCCCCGCCCTGTTTGACTTCAACGACCTGGCCACAGATGTCACAGCGGTAAACTTCTCCTTTTTGGCCCATAAATTTCTCCTTTCGTTTTGGATGCAAGGCCCTCGATATAGGGCTTTAATACGGTAACATAAAGACGATCTTCTTCAAGGAGGATGCCTATGGGAGGGAAGCCGGGGGATGAGAATAATTTTCATATCCCTTATAATGAAGACTGAAACAGCCAATCGACGCTTTTTGAAAGGAGTGGAGGATGAAAAAGCTTTTTATTGCTATCGGCGTGATGGTCATTCTTTTGGTGGGTATTCTCATTTTCGGCGTTTCAAAGATAGGACCGATCATCAAGCAGGCGGTGAATACCCGAGGGCCGCAGATAACCGGTACTGAGCTCAAGCTCGGCGATGTGGACATCGCTTTTTTTAGCGGGCAGCTGGAATTGCAGAATTTTCTCCTCGGCAATCCTCAAGGGTTCGCTGCTCCGTATGCCATGACCGTCGAATCGATCAAAGTCGATCTAGATGAAAAGACGGTTACGGAAGAGACGGTGGTGATCGACTTGATCGCGGTGCAAAAGCCTGAGATATTTTACGAAAAAAAAGCTAAAAGCGATAATTTTCAAGCCATTCTCAAGCATGTGAAAAAGACTGTCGGAAAAGGAGGGGCCGAACCTGCGGCCGAAGAGAAGTCCGGGAAAAAGCTGCTGATCCGAGAGTTTGTCGTGCAAGGGGGGCAGGTTAATCTGGCCGTGCCCGGTCTCAATGAAAAAATCACGGCGGGCCTGCCCGAAATTCGGCTGGTGAATATCGGCGGCGAACAACAGGGGGTGGTCCCGGCGGAAGCCGCAAGACAGATCGTTGCCGCTCTGTACGAAAAAGTTCTTTCCGCCCCGGTGCGTCAGGAACTTGATCAACAGTTGCAGAATCTGGGTGGGGAAGCCCTGAAGTTGAAGGATCGGGCGGCACAAGACCTGGAAAGATCGGCCCGGGAAAAAATGGGAGAAGGGGTCGAGGGGGCGAGTGAAAAACTGAAAGGACTTTTCGGGCAGTAGGTCTCCCCGAACGCCCTGCTCATAAGGTCAGTATTTTTTTCGGGTTTCTCTCAATGAACAGGGTACACAACCTCGTTGTGTTATCGTAATGAGGGAATGTGGTCATCGTTCAGAGCCGGAATTTTCCGGCAGCTCGAACTGTGTGATTTCTCCCGAAAACCATTGGTCCCTGGGAGAATAGCAGCGGTAGGTGATCGAATCTGCCCGAAGGATACCTCGTTGGTTCTCCGGATCGTACTTTGCCCGGATTCGCCCCTCGATGAAAACTGACTCGGCGGCAAAACTGAACTGTCGAAAATTTTCCCGATCATTGAGAAAGAGGCTGCCGAAGGATTCCCCTTTCTTCAGAAATTCGATCCGGATGGCCGTTCCTTCACCGGTGATGCGCCACTGCAACTCGATGCAGCCGAATAATCGGGAGCCCTCGTTCTGGGCACCGGCAGGCAGAACCATGACCGACCCGGACAGGAGCAGCAAAACGAACGCGATGGCTGTTTTCTTCATGTCAATACTCCCCCCTCGAGGCTTCTTTCAGGTTCAAGCCCCTCATAGATTCTCATTGCAGGGCCGCCAGGGGATTGTGCTGGTGAACCCGGTCCTTCACCACGAGAGTGGTGCAAGGGGCGGCGCTATGTTTGGAGAAAAGCAGATCGTGGCCCACACAGAGCCCCAGAGCGATGTTCAGTTCGGTGCCTGCCGCAGCCAGCACCCTGGCCTGGCCCACCGGATTACAGGCAGTTCCACGGGCGCCTTCGATCAATGCTTCGGCTGGAATCCGGCACAGTTTGCAATCGACCCGCTTGATTTCGAACTCCCCTTGCAGTCTCTGCTCGAGGGTTAGGGCAGCCCCGGTCAGGGCAACGCAATGGGCGATGCCGATCCGGCATATGCCGGCGGCGCGCGCGAAGCGCATCAGTTCCTCAACCCGGTCGGCTCCCCTTTTTTTGGCCGCCTCGGCAAGCCGCATGAGCCGTCGGTCGTCTTCGTTGTAAAACTCAATGCAATCGGCCGGGTTGTCATCCGTGCGGTTGAGGGCTTCCGTGACTAAATCCATTTTTGTTCCTGCTTTCTCCGGTGTGGCAAAGGCGGCAGACCCGATACAGAAAGCAAAGAGTGCATGGCAAATCAAAAAGCGCCATGCACCCAAGCAGTTGTGATTTTTTGCGCGCCGTCAAGATTGCCAATTTTTTCAGGAAGATGTCAAGTCCAACCTGCATTGGGCCCGGGTGAGATCAAAGCCGACCCTCTTGACCGATTCTAATAAGTTGACTAGATTTATGGCGTTTAAGGGGAAATTTTCCAAGTTTTTTGCGCTCACCTATTCAATGTCAGGAGGTTGGTCATGCCAAAGAAAATCGTCATCTCCTTCGATGGGACCTGGAACACTCCGGATACGGGCAAGGACGTCGACGGCGACAGCAGCACCAACGTTTGGAAACTTCATGATGCCGTTCATCCTGTCGATGATGCCGGCATTGAGCAGCGAAAATGGTATGAAGAGGGGGTCGGAACGAAGTGGTACAACAAAATCCGCGGAGGAGCCTTCGGGGTCGGTCTTTCCGAAAAGATTCAGCTGGGTTACAAGCATTTGGCAAGAACTTACGAGGAAGGAGACCAGATCTACATCTTCGGTTTCAGCCGGGGCGCCTACTCGGCACGGAGCCTGGTCGGCCTGATTCGCAATGCCGGGCTGCTGAGGAAGGAACATATTCGACGGGTTGCCGCAGCCTACTCCCTCTATCGCACCCGGGACGAGGGTGCGGATTCGGAAAATGCGCAGTTTTTTCGCAGGAGCTTTTCGCGGGAGGTCAATATCCATTTTCTGGGGGTCTGGGATACCGTGGGGGCTCTCGGCATTCCGGTGGAATCCTTCGACTGGTTCAACAAGGCCTACTATCAGTTCCACGACACGGTGCTCAGCGGTATCGTGAAGAACGCCTATCATGCCGTTGCCGTCGACGAGCATCGAAAGAGCTATGAGTGCACTCTGTGGGATCCCCGGGAAAAACCGAATCAGACCGTAGAGCAGATCTGGTTTTCGGGGGCCCATGCCAATGTTGGCGGCGGATACGCCGACAACAGACTCTCCGACATTTCTCTGGCGTGGATGGCGGGGAAAGCCCGCAAGTGCGGCCTCGCCCTGGATGAAACCAAAATTTCCCCGGTCCCGGCCGAATTGCCGCCAGTGACCGATTCCTACCGCCAATTCCTCGGCGGCGCCTACTGCAAGTTCGAACCGAGATTCTACCGCACCCTGGGCGCCACACCCTACGGCCAGGAGCAGGTCGACGAGACGGTCATCCGACGTGCCCGGCTCGATCCCAACTACCGTCCCAAGAACCATGTTCTGAACAACCTGGTCGGGTCCGACCAGCCGGTTGGCAGGATACGGGGGTGAAGAAATGTTGAAATCCCGATACGAACCCCATAGGGAATGTCAATTAGCGAGTCCAGGGTCGGGTCAACGGTACTGGATCAGCCATTCGGTGGAGGGCAGCATCAGTCTGACTTCTCGGAACGATTTACCGAGATCCCCCTCGGTTTCGGCCTCCTCACCCCGACAGACAATGCGGTAGGCCTGGGCCTGGTCCAGTCCGGTGGCTGCCAGAAAAGCTTCGGTTCTCACCATGAGGGAGACGACTCCTGTCAGCCGTCCCTGCTGGAGGATCGGATGGCGCATGGCGATCAGCCGCGGCTGTAAAATGGTGCCATGGCCCGGCTCGCTCAGTTGGGGTGCCGGTTTTTTCCGCATCTGATCCCAGAAATAGTCCAGTTGTTCGACCTTTTTCAGGTCATAGCCCACGGCCAGAAAATTGCGTTTTTTATAAACCTGGCGGATGACGAAATCATTGTCGATCAGAGTGCTGCCATAGAACCCTTCGATATCCTCGACCAGAGGTTTCATGACCGAGCGAAAGCTTTCAGTTGTGGGGTTTTGCGCGGCCGCTGTTTCAAGTTTTTCGAACATGCCGGCAAAATAGGATTGCACGGCTGCCGCAAGCTGGGCTTCCTCGGGAGCTGCCTTGGCGGGAGTGGCGACCAGGAGGCCGAAAAACGCCAGAACCAATAGCAATCCACCAAATTTTTTCACGGCTGATCCTCCTTTTGCAATGAGACTCATTTTTTGAGTTCGAAGATGGAAATGTATCCACTGTGACGGGACACCAGGCGAACAAAGGGAAAAGGGCCCTCTTCCAGAGCCTGGCGCAGCAGACCGTCGATATTCTCACGGATTTCTTCCTGGCGAAACAGCAGGTATCCGGACCAGGCACAGATTCTTCCGAACCAGTTGTCGGGGGTGTCGACATCGACAATTACGGCGCTGCCATCCTGTTTGAGAACGCGATACATCTCCGTCAATGTTTTTTGTTTCAGGGCAAATTCGACATGGTGAAAAAAAAAGGTCGAGACCGCACAATCGAAGGTTTCGTTTTCAAACGGCAACTCTTCAGCCAGGGCGGCTTCGAAGTTCAGATTGGGGAGAGCGGCCCCCTTGCGGCGCGCAACCCTGATCATTTCCGTAGCGGCATCCACTCCGATGACCCTGGAATGTTCCTTGTCATTCAGTGCTGAGGCAATCTCCCTGCTCAGGGTGCCGGTGCCGCAGCCGATGTCCAGAACCTTTTCCGTACCGTTGAGGCTAAGCAGATCGATGGCCCGTTTCCGATAGCCCCGTTCGAGGCCGAAGGTCATGAGGGGAGCCAGCAGGTCATAGACCGGAGCCGCGTGGTCAAGAGTTCTGCCCGTTGTCCGGGCAGCGGGATCGTCATGAGGGTGTTCCGTTTCAGCAGGCATATTGCAGATCTTCCAGGTCGAGAAGAGTCAGCATCGAGGCAGCCATGTCATTTTTGGACAATTTGCGGATTCCCAACCCCAGATCCTCAAGGGACTTCAGGCTCCCTCTCAGGAGTTGCAGGGCCAGTCTCAGTGTAGGGCAGGCGGCCTGGGGAACCTCGTGGTAAAGCCGGTCATTCGGCTGCAAAAGCCTCTCCTGCCACTGAATCAATACAGGGTTTTTTTCCCGAGCCAGGATGGACAGCACATAATTGTGTCTTTTTTCCAGATAATCCTTGGCCAGATCCCGCAGATCGTCGAGCAGCTGACAGCCGAGGCCGAAATCGAGCAAGGCCTTTTTCAGACCGGCCACGCGATCCTGATCCAGTTGATCTTCGATGAGATCGGGACCGAGAAAGGGAATGTTGAATAGAATACCGGTTTTCAGAACGTGGATGGTCGAGAGGACATATTCGGGATCAGGACGCTCGACGATACCTCCTTCTTCCGATGCCTCCTGTGCGGCGCTGGGAAGCAGAACCTGCAAGGATCGGTCTGAAAGCAGGCGGGACTGAACGGAATCGATTGTGCCGGCAGCGACCGCATCGTCAAGCAGATGCTTCATGACCCGGTCGGCGGCCATAATCGCTATGACCTGCCGCATGATGGTGGACTGTCCGGCCATTTCCAGGGGAACCACCACCTTGTCTTCCTTGTCGAGAAGATTGTCGGCGCTGGTGACCCAGATGCGGAACAGATGATTCAGTTTTCCGTAGAGGAGACGCCGCTGCAAAGGGATGTCGAGAAGCAGGTAGCTGGCATGAAAAAGGGTTGAAAAGACATTTTTCCGGACGCTGAAAAAATGGTTGGGAATATCCGCCAGGGAAACCCGGTATTCCACTGGAGTATATTCGGGGGTTTGCAGGATCTGGTCAAGAAGCTGATAAACGTCCCTGATGCAAATTTTCTGCTCATCGAAGGAGCTCTTAAGGATGCGGCCGGTCTCCCAGAGTTCAACCCAGTTTTTGACGGTTTTCCTGGCAGGAATCACCATAAATATACTTTCCGGCCGGTCTCGAATCTCATTAAACCCGACCTCCTGGATAAATATTACAAAAAAAGTAATAAATTGTAAAGGGGGAATTCCGGACATTCCTGAGCCGAAGGGTGGCAGGATTAGCGGATGCAAGGGAATGAAGGTGAGTTGAACTGCCCCTGTTCAGGATTTCGGCGAGCCGTCATCTTTCACGGGCAGGTAGCCGGCGTCTGCGCTGCGACTCAAGTCGGGCGGCCGATCGATGATTCCCTGCCTGCTGAGGTCCTTTGCCCTGGCTTCCAGGCCGGCCAGCACCGCAGCGTCCAGGCGCAGGCGGAACTCGTGCCGTTTCATCGAATTCTGCAGGGGAACTGGTTCCAGGCCGGTGGCTTCGCCCAGGATCGTCGCGGATTCCTCCGAATTACCCCGCATGAAATCCTCGGCCCTGCCCAAGGTAGCCAGCAGGTTTCGCACCATGTCCGGACGCTGCCGCAACAGATTGTCGCTGGCCAGGATGAGCAGGGGAGAAGACTCTTCCCGGCCTCCGGGCCGGCTGACGGCATGGCTGGCGATGATCTTCAGGGGCAGTTCCCGGGACAGGGCGATGAGCGCCGTGGATTCATCCACGGCGGCCATATCGGCCTTGCCGGAAAATAGGGCTTCGGCTGAAGACCCGTTTTGGGGATTGACTGCGGCAACTGGAACCCCGGCCGCCTGGAAAAAGTTCTTTTCCATGGCGATGATGAAAAGGGCGTCGTCGATCTGGTTCTCGAAAGCCATCCGGATGGGATTGGGGGCGGCGCCAGCGCTTGGCGGGGTTTCTTGATGCATGAGACTGCCGGCCACGAATGCGGCGGCGAGTATGGCACCGGTCAGCACCATGACTGCCTGGTGGACAGGATTACGGAACATATGTTTCCTCCCTGGACGTTGCCCGGCTTTCCGGGTCGGACAACAGGATCGCTGATCGCTTCTGTCGATGAGTGGTACGACCAGGGGGCCGTTGAGGCCGTTTCGCACTTTTTACACTATAACGGCAAAAGTGCCTTTTGGCATCGGGTCGACAGGGACCGAAGGGAGGCTTGACGATTACGCCGTCAATTGGCAAACTGCACGCTCGTCGAAATTTTTTCGCAGTTCCCGTTTGGGGGGTACAAGGAGGAAGAAGAGCATGGAATTGTTGAACCAGTTTCTGGTGACCATCAGTTGGCAAACTCTGATCTTTACAACCGTCCGCATTCTGATCATTGTGGCCCTCGGCTGGATTGGCGGAATGGTGCTGGAGCGGGTGCTGCGGAAACTCGAGCAGCGCTGGATCCGAAAAGGACAGGCGGAAGGGGAGCCTCCGAGCGAGTCGGTCAAGCGGGCTGAAACCCTGGTTCGACTGATCCGCCAGGCCGTATATCTGGTCATCTGGGCGGTTGTTCTGCTGGTGGTGTTGAAGGAGGTCGGGGTTGAGATCGGACCGATCCTGGCCGGCGCCGGGATCGTCGGCCTGGCGGTCGGCTTTGGCGCCCAGAACCTGGTACGGGACGTCATCTCCGGTTTTTTCATGATTCTCGAAAACCAGGTGCGGGTCGGCGATGTGGCCATCATCAACGGCACCGGAGGGTTGGTGGAGCAGGTCAATTTCCGCACCCTGGTGCTTAGAGACCAGAGGGGTGTGGTGCACGTTTTTCCCAACGGCACCATCACCACTTTGAGCAACATGACCCAGGAATGGTCCGCTTACGTCTTCGATATCGGGGTAGCTTACAAGGAAAACACCGACCGGGTGGTTGAGGTGATGAAGGCCGTACTCGAAAAAATGCAGGCAGACGAGACCTACGGTCCGCTGATCCTGGAGACACCGGAAATCATGGGTGTGGACCAGTTTGCCGATTCGGCGGTGGTGATCAGGGGGCGGATCAAGACCCTGCCGATCCGCCAGTGGATGGTCGGGCGGGAGTTTCTGCGGCGGCTGAAAATGGCCTTCGATGAAGAGGGGATCGAAATCCCGTTTCCCCACCAGACGGTCTATTTCGGCGAGGCCAGCAAACCCTTCGATCTGCGCCTGCTGGAAAAGCAGCAGGAAAAGGACGCGTCAAAAGACGCTTAGAAACAGGTCAGATAAGGAAAAAAGCCGCGGGTGCCCACCCGCGGCTTTTTTTGTCCGAAAAGGTCGGACAGAACTCAGGAGGCTTTTTCGGCCACCACCTCCAGGGGCGTCAGGCTGAAGGTTTCGAAAGGCATCTCCACACCGGCCGATCGCAGCCCCTCGAACAGTTTTTCTCTCAATTCATACCGCATGGGGATATGCATCTTTTCGTCGCCGATCCAGACCAGGAAGCGGACGGTGACGTTGAAGTTGCCCAATATCTCGATCACCATTTCCGGGGCGGGTTGCTGCAAATAACGGTCGTCGCCGGCGATCACCTGCTGAAAGATCCTCCGAAGACGGGCGAAATCCTCCCCGACGCCGACGCTGATATCGATTTCCAGGCGCAAAAAGGGAAAGTTGGTGTAGGAGGAGACGGTGCTGTTGATGACCTTGGTGTTGGGAATGGCCAGCATCTTGCCGTCCGGGGTGACGATCCGGGTGGAACGGAGGGTAATGTCTTCCACCCGGCCGTAAAATTCATCCAGCTCGATCAGGTCCCCCAGCACGAAAGGCCTGTCCCAGAAGATGAACAGGCCGGAAATGATGTTGGACAGGGCATCCCGGGCAGCGAAGCCGACGGTAAGACCGGCCACTCCCAGGCTGGCCAGGATCGAGGTAATATCGAAACCGAGCTCTTTGACGGCGGTCAGAAGCCCGATGGTGAGGATGATCGTTTTCGTCATCGCGCGGATGAAACTGGCCAGTGTGGGATCGAGTCTGACCCGATGGAACACTGTTTTCAGGGCCCGTTCCAGAATCATCCAAAGGGTCAGAAAAACTGTGAAAATAATCAGGGCGGTGGCGATATCGGGAAGGATGTCCCGCAAAAATCGGGCGATGGTCTGCGGTCCAAATCCTTCCATCAGGTTTTGCCAGATCTCTTTCATGTCGGTCTGCCTCCCATGTCTGCAATCGGTCATTTCCGCAAAAGTCTCCTTCTGAATTCTAAAGCATGACCCTTCATTATGGAAAATCCTATCGTCCAAGTCCCTGTTTCCCAACCGTCCACGGGGCACGATAGCCTCACCGCCTGATCCCGAGCGGTTGGATCAATGACAGGGTGCTTTTCTTTAATTTTCAACGAGCCGGTTAATGTTTCGGCACAGGTCCAAAAGTTCATCCAAATGAAGGAACTCGGGCTTTTGCTCACGGCGCCGGTCGCACGGGAGCCAAGGTTCTCAGACAACTGAAAAAATCCGGCGGTCACGATCATTGTTGCCGATCCCCGGCCCCAGCATTACGTGGTGGAGCAGGGGATCATCGAAAAAGTCGACATCCACGAAGTCCTGACCCCTCTGACCCTCGAGACGATCATGGCGCAGGCGCAGCCGGATCTTGTCGTGCTGGCCATGTCGACGGGGGACATGGGACTGGGCAAGGCGCCGGGCACCGATATCCTCGCCGAGGCCTTGAAGGATGAAATCTCCTTTCTGAGCAGGGTACCGGTCATCGAGGTTAAGGTAGCTCATCCTGACCAACCTCCCGATTCAAATGCCCCCGGCTCTCCGCGACTTGAATGCCGGGTGGAACCCGCTATAAGTGAAGGTAAGCACTCGAAGTCGGCAGTGCGGACAGATCCGTTTCCTATCCAGAAACCGGGGAGGTCGAGATGAAAATGTTTAAGAGAATTTTGATCGGTCTTTTTTTCGGCTTGATGATGATCAACCTGGGAGCCTGTGAAAACGAAGGGGTCGGAGAAAGGGTGGGGGAAGAGGTGGATGAGGGCGTCGAAGAAACCCAAGAGGCCGTCGAGGAAGCCCAGGAAGAGATTGAGAGGTAATTGGAACCCGCAAGCTGAGTAAGGAGGCCCATGAACTGGGAACTGCAGCCCATTATCGCCATTCTGGCGGGGATCCTGATTCTCGTGGTGCCCCGATTGCTGAATTACATCGTGGCTTTTTACCTGATACTGATCGGCATCGTCGGCCTTTTGTATTGAAACAGGTGGAAACGGCGAGGTTGGATCATGGATATCCGGTTGCGCAGGGCGAATGAAGAGCCGTCCCGGGATGACGGGTTCAGGGTGCTGGTCGACCGTCTCTGGCCCCGAGGGGTCCGCAGGGAAGACCTGGAGTTGGATGAATGGCTCAAGGACGTTGCGCCGAGCGCCGAGCTGCGCCGCTGGTTTCAGCACGATCCGGAAAAATGGTTGGAATTCAAGCGCCGCTATGTGGCCGAACTGGCCAGTCGCCCGGAAGCCGGCAATGCATTTCAGGAACTGAAGCAGAAGGGGCGCCAGGGGAGGGTGACCCTGGTCTTCGGCTCCCGTGAAATCCGGTACAACAATGCCGCGGCACTCAAGGAACTGCTGGAGGATCACGCCGCCGTTGGACAAGAGGGGGATCGATGAAAATCTGGCCCGGCAACCCCTATCCTCTCGGGGCTACCTATGACGGGTACGGGACCAATTTTTCCCTGTTTTCGGAAGTGGCCGAGCAGGTGGAGCTGTGCCTTTACGGACGGGAAGGCAAGGAGACCCGGATCGAGCTGACCGAGGTGACCGGCTACTGCTGGCATGCCTACCTGCCGGAGGTCAGGCCGGGGCAGCGTTACGGCTACCGGGTGACGGGACCGTGGGATCCCGCTCGCGGACATCGTTGCAATCCGGCCAAACTCCTTCTGGATCCCTACGCCAAAGCGATCGACGGCCAGGTGAAATGGAACGAGGCCGTGTTCCCCTATCAGTTCGGCAAGGATTTCAACATGCCCGATCTGCGGGACAGCTCGCCCTATATGCCCCGCTGTCTGGTTCACCAGCCCCATTTCGACTGGGGTGGAGACCGCAGCCTGAGGCGCCCCTGGCACGAAACCGTCATCTATGAAACCCATGTGAAGGGGTTTACCGCCCTTCAGTCCGATATTCCCGAAAACCTGCGCGGCACCTACACCGGGCTGGCCCACCCGGTGACGATAAAGTATTTAAAATCTCTGGGGGTCACCGCCGTGGAGCTGATGCCCGTTCATCAGTTCATCCACGACAAGCGCCTGCATGACATGAACCTTCGCAACTACTGGGGCTACAACTCCATCGGCTTTTTCGCCCCCCATAACGAATATGCCGCCGACGGGCGCATCGGCGGGCAGGTGGCGGAGTTCAAGCAGATGGTCAAAACCCTGCACCAGGCCGGGATCGAGGTGATCCTCGACGTGGTTTACAACCACACCGCCGAGGGCAACCATCTGGGCCCGATGCTCTCCTTCCGGGGCATCGACAACGCCTACTACTATCGTCTGGAAAAGGATCCCGCCTATTATCTGGACTATACGGGCACGGGCAACAGTCTGCACATGCGCCATCCCCATGTCCTGCAGATGATCATGGATTCCCTTCGCTACTGGATCGAGGAGATGCATGTCGACGGTTTCCGCTTCGATCTGGCGGCGGCACTCGCCCGCGAGCTGCACGACGTCGACCGGCTGTCGGCCTTCTTCGACATTATCCAGCAGGACCCGACCATCAGCCAGGTCAAGCTGATCGCCGAACCCTGGGATGTCGGCGAAGGCGGCTACCAGGTCGGCAATTTTCCTCCCGTCTGGTCGGAATGGAACGGCAAGTACCGCGACTGCGTGCGGGATTTCTGGCGGGGCCGGGACGAGACGCTGGGGGAGCTGGGTTACCGGCTCACCGGCAGTTCGGACCTTTACGAAAACACCTCCCGCCTGCCTTTCGCCAGCATCAATTTCATCACCGCCCATGACGGTTTTACCCTGCGGGATCTGGTGAGCTACAACCAGAAGCACAATCTGGAGAACGGGGAAGAGAACCGGGACGGAACCGACGACAACCGATCCTGGAACTGCGGCGAGGAAGGACCGACGGAGAATCCTGAGATCATCGCCCTGCGCGACCGTCAGGTCCGCAACTTTCTCACCACCCTGTTCCTGTCCCAGGGGGTGCCCATGCTGCTCGGCGGGGACGAGATCGGCAGGACCCAGCGCGGCAACAACAATGCCTACTGCCAGGACAATGAAATTGCCTGGTACGACTGGGAGAATACGGACGAGGTGCTGCTCGAATTCTGCCGCCGCCTGATCCGTTTTCGTCACGAGCACCCTGTCTTCTGCCGTCGCCGCTGGTTTCAGGGACGGGCCATCTACGGCTCTGAAATCGTGGACATCGCCTGGTTTACTCCGAAAGGGAGCCCCATGTCGCAGGAGAGCTGGGTTCACGGCTATGCCAAGTCCCTCGGTGTCTACCTCAACGGCAAGGCGATTCCCAATCCCAATCCCCTGGGTGAGCCGATTTTCGACGACAGTTTCTATCTGGTCCTGAATGCCCATCATGAACCTCTGACCTTTCACCTGCCTAAGCAGCTGATCGGCGACAACTGGATGCCGATTCTCGACACCAGTGTCGGCTGGCTCGACGAAGGCCGGCGGGGGCGGGGCAGGGGTGGTCTTCTGCCCGGTCGGGTCTTGAAGGAGGGAAGTCTTCTCAAGGTCAAATCCCGGTCGATTATCGTTCTGAAACAGCCCTGGCGATGATGTTTTCAAAAGGCTGTGATCAGGGCGATGACGCCCACAATCAGCAGGGCTGCGGCCCAGATCAGATCGAAGTTGATCCAGTTGCGGCGCAGAATGGCGAGGGAAAAACGCCTGTAGACGATCCAGGCCACCGACCCCATCACCAGCAGCATGGCCAGGGTATGGGCCACAACGGCGAGAAACAGGCCGATTCCTGGTTGCATGTGATGGGCATGAGGGCTGCGGTGGCCGAACTCCATGAAGGCGGGTGCGACCATCAGGCCGGCTCCGTGCGCCGTGGCCATGAGAAAGGACCACCAGAAAAGGTCGCGGAGGTTGACCTTCATGCCGACCCAGCGGGGATGGCGATAGTAGTTGACCAGTTTGTAGAGGCCGAAGACCAGCAGCAGATCGGCGGTAACGAGTTGCAGCACAGTGGTGGAAACCAGTTGAATCCCGGCCAGGATCAGCAGGGCCACCAGACCCACGGACAGCGCGTGCCCGGCAGCGATCGGCAGCAGGGACAGCCAGACGGCGCGCGCGCTTTTTTTCTGCAGACCCAGGGACAGGGCGAACAGCCACCCCATCCCCGGGTTGATGCCGTGAAAAGCGCCGAACCCGATCACTACCAGCCAGGGCCAGAGGAGATCAGGAGGGATAGCAGAAGGTGTCGGTGGAAGCATCGCCGCCTTCGAGCCGGATCTGATGGGAACGGGCCTCGCCAAAATGGACGAAGAAATCAGGATCGATCTGCATGCCGCCGTCCGGCTCGGCATTGACTTTGACCATCCACCCCCGTATCTTCTGCTCCGGATAGAACTGATCGTCCCATGTGCTGTAGAGCGAATTGGTGAAGTAGATCCGCCGGCCGTCGCGGCTCAGTTCGACCATCTGCGGTCCGCCCGTGACCGGTCCCTGCCAGCGGGGGTGGCCTTTGGGATCGACAATGCCGCCGATTTCGATCTGACCCGTCAGCCGGGGAGCGAAGGGGTCGGACACGTCATATTGGCGCAGTGCCCCGGTTCCCCAGCAGGAAACGTAGAGGAACCTGTCATCGAGGGAAAGGTCGATATCGGTGACCAGGGGAGGGACGGCCTTGAAGGGTTTCAGGGCCGGCGGCAGGTCTTTCTCAGCGGCCGGTACGGCGGGGATGGTGATCGTCTTTTTGGCGTTCCAGCGGCCGTCATCGGTTTTGTACCAGGTCCAGACAGAGGTGGAAAGATCGGCCGTGCTCACCACCACTCCGGCAAAACCGTAGGTTTTGGCCGGGTCATGAGCCGGTCGAAGTTCCAGCACCATCTGGTGCTCGGCGCCCAGGTCGACAGGCTGAAGGTTTTTCCGTTTGCGAAGATCCCAGAAGTGCAGCCGGTGACCATAGCGGTTCGCCAGCAGATCTTCGGCAACCAGGCCGTTTTCAAATTGACTTGGTTTGCCCCATTCACTGGTGATCATGACGTCGTCCGCCAGATGCCACCAGAAATCGTAAGCCAGCTGCTGGTCGCCGCGCTGCAGTTCCCAAGGGCCTATGACATTGAAATTGAAGTGATCCAGCAGGAAGATGCCGCCGGGACCTTTTCCATCAGGGCCGGAGCCGAGGGCGCTCACATAGATGGCATCGGGGCCGCAGTGGATGGTATGGGGGCGACTGTAGCCCGATTTGGCCAGAATCTCTTCCGGTTCGATCGTTTTGATGATCAAGGGCCGGGTTGGATCGGGTTTGGTATCGATAATGTAGATTCGCGAGCTGCGCATGCCCGGCACCACCAGGTAGCGGCGTTCCAGGTGGGGATGGGGCGCGTAGGGACAGAGGGCCGAGCTGCAGGCGTTCCAGCCGAAATGATGGAGCTCGTCCCGCACATGCGGCAATTCGAGGTTGTGAAGGAGCCGGCTGTAGGTGCTCGATGTCGGGTCCAGGTCGACCACTGCGAGGGCGTCGGGCCTGCCATTGCCATAGTTGAGAGTGGCCACATAGCCATGGCGCTCCGCTGGAGCCTCCATGGCCATCCGAGGGGAAGGGTAGAACGAAGGATCCGGTCGCCATTGTACCATGTCGTTTACCTCCTCATCCGGTTTCAATCAGAGTGGGGGACGCGGTGCTTAGCGTATCGATTTAGTTGAATTATAATCGGTTTTGTTTCAACAACATCCTTTCATGGCCTCTGATTGCTGAAGATTTTTCCCCGGTTCGACGCGCGGCTGGGGCGGACGGGCAGAACGTCTGGAATTGAACCCGGCCGTGGGCCGATGCGAATCTGAGAAAATTTGATTTGCAGTTGCAGAAATATTAGAGGAGTTTTCATGTCCTTTCTCGACCCCGGAACCTACAGTCTCGTCCTTTTGCCTCTGCTGGTGTTTTTGGCCCGTATTATCGACGTCAGCATCGGCACCCTGCGCATCATCTTCGTAGCCCGATCCCTGAAGGGTCTGGCGGCAACCCTCGGCTTTTTCGAATCCCTGATCTGGATCCTGGCCATCAGCCAGGTGATGCAGAATCTGACCAATTTTCTGACTTACATCGCTTTCGCTCTGGGTTTCGCCGCGGGAAATTACTGTGGTGTGCTGATCGAGGAGAGAATCGCTCTCGGAAATCTGATCATCCGGATCATTACCCGAAAGGAGGCGACGGAGCTGGTGAGTCGTCTCTGGGAGGCCGGTTACGGGGTGACCAGCCTCGAGGCCCGGGGGGAGACCGGTCCGGTGCAGCTGATTTTTACCGTCTGCCGCCGGCGTGATCTGAAGGATGCCCTGGGCATGATTCGGCAGTTCAATCCCAAGGCGTTCTATACCATTGAGGATGTGCGCTTCGTGCAGGAGAACGTGCCCGCCGGTGTGCGGCACCGCCACTTTTTGCGTCGTTTGGGGCTGCGAATGCGAAAATAGCGGTTGATTCCGTTTCAGGCGGGCTGCCGAAGTCAGTCGGAACCGGCGGTCACCAGTTCGCCGATGAACAGGCTGCCGTTGTGGACGAAAAAGAAGGAGGGGAGCCCTTCGGCCAGTTCGGCAAGGCGTTTTGCATACACCTTTTCCTGCCCCTCTTCGGGGACGGCCAGACCGAGAATGACCAGATCGACCCCGATGCTCTCGGAATGAATCATGTCCCGCACGCTGACCCCCTCGCTTTTGAGCTTTACGTCGATCTCCGCATCGATGCGGATTTCCGGGATCAGCCGGGCAAGGAACCGTTCGGTCTGCTCCCTGGCCATAGGGTTGGAGGCGATGCTGAGGATGCGGATGCGGGCGTTGCGCCACTCGGCGTTGCGGGAAATAAGATACGCGAGCAGCAGCATCAGGTCACCGTTGCGCTGCAGGCCGCCCCACCAGATGTGAATCGTGCGGCGCCGGCCTTCGCGGAGAGGAGCAAGCGGCTCGGCCCGGCCGATGAGAAGGGACTGGTTCAGCCGGCTCAGGGGGCGGATGACCCTCAGGAAATGGGACAGGCGTTCCAGGTCGTCCGGCCAGCCGAGAATGACGGTGTTGCTCTCGATGCCGGCCATGCCATTGGCCTGGGCCACGTCCATGATGCCCTGCTCGATATTCGCCACCACCCCCACCTCACCAAAGGCGACGATCCCGGCCTGACGCAGAACGGCGTCGATCTGTCGCTCCCGCTCGCCGATCTGCAGATCGAGATTCAGCAGGTCGCCCACCACAAGTTCGCAGACCGTCACCACCCCCCGGTTCTGACTGAACCAGGCGCCGTAGCGCACCAGCGGCAGACGCCGGTCCACGTTGCTGACGAACACCAGGATGTGCGGACGCCAGTTGCGTGCGGTCATCGGGCGCTCGGACAGGCGGATCAGGGCCCAGCGGATGATCGCCTCATAGATGTCCCGCCTCACGTCACCCCAGTCCTCCCGCCGCTCATGCCTTTTCAGCAGCAGCCAGAGCGCCAGGACCACGGTCATGGCCACCAGGCTGGAGGGGAGGTTGATCAGCACCATGGCGCCGAAGCAGCCGACGGCCCCGATCAGGCTCAGGCTCCAGGGGACCTGGATGGTCGGCCGCCAGGCGGGATTCCCGCTCAGATTTTCCAGGGCGGCGACCAGGTTGACCGTGCCGTAGACAGTCAGGAAGAACATGGTGACGACTTCCGCCACGGTGTTGAGATCGCCGAGGAAGACCGCTCCCAGGGCGATGACCAGGGTGATCCGCATCCCCACCACCGGTTCTTTCCCGGGGGCTGTGTCGGCCAGCCAGCGGGGGGCGAGCCGGTCCATGGCCAGAGCCTGCAGGGTGCGGGGAGCGCCCAGGATCGACCCGACCGCCGAGGAAAAAATAGCGCCCCACAGTCCCGGCAGCACCAGCCAGGGACCGAGCAGTGAAATGCGGGTCCAGACCAGGGGGTCGCTGCGCAGGCCGGCAGGATCTTCCCCCAGGCACAAAAGCACGGGCACCAGCAGATAGACGGCGAGGCCGGTGAGAGTGGCCAGCACCGTTCCTTTGGGAATGGAGCGGCGGGGGTCCTCCAGGTCGCCGGAAAGACTGAGGCCGGCCATAATGCCGGTCACGGCGGGGAAAAACACGGCAAACACAATCCAGAAATCGAATTCTCCGGAGGGTGCCAGGGTCACCAGTCGTTCCGGTTGCCCCTGCAGCAGGGAACCGGTCGCCAGCGCCGCCAGGGACAGGGCGATCAGGATCATGATCGGCACCTGCATGCGCAGGGCGAAGTTTGCGCCGCGAGAGGCCAGCGCGCCCACCAGCAGGATGACAAGGAAGGCGGCGGCCGGCACCGGGATGCCCGGCCAGACGATGCGCAGCGATTCCGCCAGACCGTAGGCGTACAGGGTCACCGAAAGGGTTTGGGACAAAAACAGGGGAATGCCGATCGCCCCGCCGATTTCCAGACCCAGGCTGCGGGAGACGATGAAGTAGGCTCCCCCCACTCCGACCCGGCTGTTGGTCGCCACCGCTGAAAAGGAGAGGGCGGTCACCAGGGTGACGGCGTTGGCCAGCAGGACGACGAGCAGTGCCTTCCATAGACCGATGTGGCCGACCACCCAGCCAAAACGGAGGTACATGATGACCCCCAGGATGGTCAGGATCGTGGGGGTATAGACGCCCAGAAAGGTGCCGAGTTTTCCGGACGGAGCCGGTTGCGGGGTTCGACGGCCCCTGATGATGTCGGACCAGATGCTGGACAGGTGAGGGATCATGCAAACGCCGGAAACGAAGACTGAAAGAAGGAGAAACGGGTTAGATCGGATAATCCTAGAGGAGCTGCGGGGAAAACACAACCGCTTTGTCTATTGAGAACGTCCTGGAACAGGGAGTTCTTGGGCCGATTTTTCTGGTGAAAATCGACCCCTTTTTGCCATCTCCAAAGTCCGCTAGAAACGCATCGTCAATGCTGCTGCCACCAGGTTGGCGGTATAGTCGTCCGATCCGTCGCCGGCATCGTCATCATAGCTGTAGAACCCGTAGCGCAACCGGACCGCCAGGGCATCCGTGAGCTGGTGACTGAGATCGGCGATGGCTGCATGGCGCTGGTTATCCGTGCCCAGCGGCAGTCCTTCGTCGAAAAAGTCATCGAAATTCTCGGCCAGGGTGTAGATATATCGGGCGTCCAGCCGGGTGCTGGCGTTGACCGCCCACCCGGCATTGGCCGAAACGGAAAGAACATCTCCTTCATAGGTCTCGACCGGACCGGTCCCGATGGTTTTCAATCGCACATCCTGGTAGCTGACCAGTCCCGTCAGGAAGAAGCTGGCGACGGGGGTGGAGGTCAGGCTGGCGGTATAGATGTGGGCATCGTAATTGCCCGAATGAATAGACGAGGGCGGATCGGTGTCCTCGTCGGTATCGATGTCCGTCGACACCAACTGATATTGCAGGGTGGTGCGCAGATTGTTCAGCGGCCGGAAGGACGCCTTGACCATCACTTCATCGGTTTTCAGGTCCTGGTCGGTGATGAAGGCTGAATACCCCTCTTCGATATCGACCTCATGGTCGTAGTCGTTCGATCGATAGCTCCGCCGGTAGCGTGCGGCCACCGTGGTCCGATCGAAGGGGGAGGTATGGAAGCCGATGCTGTAGCGCTGACGCCGCACCCGGGTATCGGTCTCCCGGTTCAGGATGAGGAGTCCGTCCTCCACCTCCGTTTCCTGGAGGTCGATGTCCTGCTGAGTCCAGCGCCCCTCCGCATACAGGGTGGTACGGGGCAGGCCGGTATAGCGGATGCCGACCGTTTCCTCCAGGCCCCATTTGTCCTCGTCGCTGTCGATGACCGCTTCCGGTTCCGCGAAGGCACCGCCGAAGGCGATTTCCGTGAGGACGGCATCCGTATCCCCCTCCCGGTCCAGGCTTTCTCCCTCCAGTCCGAGATAGATGGTCAGGTCCCGATAGGGGCCCAGAACGGCATTGGCATTGACGATATGAACATCCTGCTCCAGGTCGATACTCCGCGAAAACCAGTTTTTGTCGAAAGGTTCGGGGCCGAAAGGCACGGTCGCCATGTTGAAGGAGGCGTCCCCGTCGAGCGTGGTGAACAGGTATCCCAAAGACAGGTAGGTGGTGTCGTTGAGGTGGGTGTCGGCATGAAAGGTGTTGAAAAAGGCGTCGTGTTCATAGTCTTCGTCGACCGTCACCGTTTCATCGGCATCGGTATCCAGATTCCGCTCCTGTTCGTGGATCGTGTTGTCCAGCCGGTAGTGCTCATAGCGGAACTCGTCGCCGAGGCGCACCCCGGCGATTTCGTGGCTGACATTCATCCGGATGATATTCAGCTCTTCGTCGACATTCTTGTAGGACGGGAAAATTTTTCGCGTCACACCACCCTCGGTGACGCTGCCCCATTGCAGCAGCGATTTCTCGCCGTCCTTGAACCGATGCTCGTAGCCCACTTCGATTTGGGGAAGATCTGGAATGGTCACGCCGACTTCGATGAAAGCCCGGCCGATATCGAGTTCGAGGTCCCTGTTCAGATCGAAGGAGGAGATGCTGAACGGTTCGAAGACATGGCCCGTATCATCGAAATACTTGCGATATTCCGAGTATCCGGCGTGAATGTAGCCGTCCTCCGGCCTCTCGATCAGGAGATCGAACAGATACTCCTGTTCAGGGACAACCGCCCGCCCCTTCACCGTAAGTCGCCTGTTTTTCGGCAGGTCCCGCTGCAGATGGAACTGGTCCACCCCTCCTTTCAACCCCTCCTGCTCCCCCCAGTCCTCCCGAAACTTGTTGTCGTCCCCATCGACGAAGGCCGCGCCCAGAAAGGGAGTGATTTCGATTTCGCCCGTCGACGTGTCGCCGTTTTCAGCCAGAAGCTCCCCGGGGGAAAAAGTTAGGGTGGAAACCAGTACCAGCAGCAGGCAGGGCAGTGTGGCTTTCATCGCTGTCCTCCTTATCAATAGCGAAGGTGGGAGTTCATGTTGGAACCGTGCACCGCGGTGTGGCAGCCGCCGCTCCAGCAGGTGCCCTGGGCCAGCCGCGTGCTGTGATCCTGGCCGCCGAGTTCGATGTCGCCCGGCGCTGAAATCTGGGCATGACACCGCAGGCAGAGATTGTTGTCGTTGGCCACCAGCATTTTGTCGTTGATGGAACCGTGGTGGTTGTGGCAGACGGTGCAGCCTTCCCTCAGGGCTTCATGCTCGAAAACAAAGGGGCGGCTCTGATCCTGATGGCATTCATTGCAGGGGGCGTTGTGGCGGCCGACCACCCGGCCTTCGGGCAGCAGGATGTCTTCGCCATGGGGACTGTGACAGCTGTTGCAGGACAGCCCCTGTTCATGGGTGGGGTGGTGGTACTGGAGGTTGAAAAAGGCCTGCACTTCCGGGTGGCACTGGTAGCAGGCGGAGGGATTCTGCCCTGGATTGATGATGGCCGCTCCCCGGCCGCCGCCGGCTTCGACATGCAGGCTGCCGGCGCCGTGGCAGGATTCGCATCCCAGAATATTTTGCCCGTCCGGCAGAGGGATCATCAGCTTGGCATGTCTGGCAAACCTGAAATCCCTGACGGTTTCGGCATGGCACGCGGCGCAGGTTTCCATGCCGACGAATTCGGCCCCGGGGATGACGGCGGGTGGCTGGATCGAGCCTCCTCCCTGCATGGCTGCACAGGCCAGAAGGAGCAGAAAAAGAGCACCCAGAAGGACCGGGCAACCCGCCCTCTTTGTAAAAATTCCAGGCATTTTCACGGCACGTCTCCTTTAATGAAATAGAAACCGGTTCAATGATTCCTCGCCGGGCGTCAAGCCGTTCCAGTGGTTTGTGTGTCAGTGCGCGCCTGTATGGCAGAGATTGCAGGACAGGCCGCCGGGGATTTCTCCTCCCGGATGGGCGAAAGGCACTCCTCCCAGATCGGTCACAGGAGGCTCCTGCCCCAGGCCCTGGGAAATGATGACATGGCAGGCGTTGCAGTCTTTGGAAATGACCTCTCCCTGCGGACTGACATGCTCCCCGTCATGACAGCGAAAACAGCCCGGCCAGATGAAATGGCCGCTGTGATCCGGACGAACCTGCCAGTTGGTCTTCATTTCCGGGAAAAAGTTGTTGGTGTAAATTCTCCGGGTTTCCCTGACCGCCTGGCGGATTTTCTCAGGGTCCCGGTATTCTGCATACTCTTCGGCGATCAGCTGCCCGATCTGATCCAGCCCCTGTTGTTTTGAGACGGCATCGGCGGCCGTGACCAGGGCCCGGGAGGCACTGAGTTTGATGCCGGGGATCGACTTGTCGATGCGGTCGAGCCACAGGGAGATGTTCAGGGCGGCGTTCGGCGACCGGAAGATGTGGGTGGGTCGGTTGTGGCAGTCCACGCAGTCCATGCGGCGGACCGGTCTCGCCTGCAGTTCCTGACCGGGAGGGGTGTCCCGGGTTCGATAAACGGTGGTTTTTCCTGTTTCCCGGTTGGTGATTTCGACCCAGGGGATCACGGTCCGGGTTTCGTCGGCGGAAATGTATCGGATGTCGTTGGCCACCGACATATGCCAGTGAATTCCGCTCACCGGTCCGTGCAGGGGGCTGGCTCCGCCGACCTTCAGCATCATGACCATCCGGTACAGGGTATTGTCCGCATCCGGAAGGTAGTAGTGACGGTGAACCTCGAGGGCGCCGATGAACTTCTCCGGCCAGTGGCACTGTTCGCAGGTTTCCGGTGCAGGCCTCAGATTGTGGACCGGTACGGGGATGGGACGGGGGTAGGAATCGGCCAGAACCGCATAGACCTGACGCAAGCCGGAAATTTTGGCCCGCACGTACCATTCGGCCCCTTCGCCGATATGGCATTCGACACAGGCCACCCGGGCGTGGGGCGAGTTCTGGTAGGTGGTGTAGACCGGTTCCATGACCTGGTGACAGAGCTGGCCGCAAAAGGCGACCGACTCGGTCACCTCGTAGGCGCGATAACTGCCGTACGCCGAAAAGACCAGAAAAACCGAGACGACGATAACGGTCAGAAGCAGGTTGCGGCGATGGCGGGGATCATTGAGGTCGAGGCGCGGCAGACCCTGGGTCACCCCCAGCCTTGTTTCCAGCCTGCGCTGATGCCAGGCCCCCAGCCCCATCAGGATCAAGCCGGCAAAAACCGCGGCGGGCAGGATGAGGTAAACCACCACCCCCAGGTAGGGCTGGTCGAAACCCCGCAAAAGATCGTAGGCGATCAGGACGAGCAGGATAAGGAGCGCAAAGGCCGCCAGAGCCGCGCCTGCCAGCCCGATCCAGCTTCTGCTGACATAGGACAGCAGACCCTTTGAGGCTCGTGGGGATTTTTCCGCCATTCCCTACCCTTGACTGATGTCGTTTTTTTCCGGCGTCGACAGAGGCCCTCCACAGAAGTTTTTTCTTGGCAAGCCAAGAAAATTTTTCCCCTTGCTGCACTTCGCAAACGGTTTTTCAACAGTCGCTAGGGTTTTGACAATGAGCGGAGGTATTCGACCATCGCCTGGGCCTCCTCGAGGGTATAGTCATAGGCCGGCATTCGGGTTGTGGGGCCGAGGACCTCCTTGGGATCGACAATCGACTGCCTCAGGTATTCGTCGGTTTTCCCTTCGGCGATTCCGGCCAGCGGTTGAGCCATGCCGCGATCTCTGTGACAGACCACACAGCGGTCCCTCTGGGCGAGGGCGTCGCCAAGTTGCACCAGCTTGGCTCTGGTTTCCGGCGTCATGCCGGAATCACCCGCCTGCGCAGTGTTGCCCGCTTCGGGAGTACCCTCTGCTGTCAGGCCGGCAACGGGGAGGGCAGCAACGGTCAGTCCAACAGTCAAGAGCAGGGCCAGGAATTTCATGGACTTCTCCTCTCTTTTCGAAGTTCGCCTTCAGGGCTTCACCGGATATAGTAGCCTGCTATCCTCCAGTTTCCGTCGATTTGGGTCGCTGTAATGGTTTCGATGGCGGAAGGGTTGTTCTGGTAGGAGGTATCGAATTCCATCACCAGGTATTCCCCTTCCGGGGCGTCGGGCAGGGAGGTGGTTTCAGCGCTGCTGCGCAAGTTCCTGCTTTGGACCTGGCCAAGGGGTTTGCGCACCGCTTCCAGGGATTTTACCCATTCCTCCTTGCTGATCGATTCCTTGAACGCGGGCGCGGCTTTCTCCCAGCTTTCGGCATAATTCCCTTCGTCAATCAGTTTGACCCATTGCATGGCTGCATCCCGCGCTGCCTGATTGTTCTGGGCGGCGGCCAGGGAGACAAGCAGCAGGATGGTCGACAAAGCTGTCAGCAGGCAGGCGATGCGAGGAATCATGGAAATTCTCCTTTTCTGCAGGTACGTGTTTGTTCCCGGTTTTGGTTTTGTGTGTCGACACCCACGAGCGCTTAAATCTTAGCGCAAACTAAGCAGACCTCAAGAATCTGATAAATTATTCATTGGATTTCCCGGGGATGGTTGGCTTGAAATCTGCATTAATTTTCCGGTTCGATAACTATTTTTTTGACAGTTTAGCTTTCGGTTTTCAATAGAGCGGGGTTTTAGAGGGATGGGTCTGGCAGTTGACAGAAAAGCGGGTTGCGAAGCGCTGATTGGTGAGGCCTATTTCCGTTCGATCGAGCTTTTGCGGCACAATTCGGTTGCGGAAGGAGTGCTGGCCTGTTCTCCCGGCCCAAGAGCTAAAGAACGCAACTATGACTGTATTTTCGGGCGTGATGCCGCCATCTGCGCCTTGGGGATGTTTGCCTCCCGGGAGCCGGATCTGGTGACCGTCGCCCGCAATGGTTTGCGAACGCTGGCGCAATACCAGGGAACCAACGGGCAGATTCCGAAGTTCGTGAACCCTCATCGGGGAGAGGCGGATTTCTGGTATACGGGGTGTATCGATGCCACCCTCTGGTGGCTGATTGCTCTGCGTCTGCATGACCGCTTTTTCCCCGAAACCTGTCTTGAAGCTGAATTGCAGATGAACGTGCAGCGTGCCTGGCACTGGCTGCTCTGCCAGGAACACCAGGGCTGGTACCTGCTCCAGCAGAACGAGGCGAGCGATTGGGCCGATATCATGCCTCGGTCGGGTTTTGTCCTTTACACCAACGCCCTCTGGTATTGGGCCAAGTCTCTGTATGAACAGCCAACGGCAAGAGCCACCCGTGATTTCGCCAATTCCATTTTTTACCCCTTCCATCCGGCCGCCTCGGAACACCGCCGGGTTCGCCTGCTTGGGGAGTATGTACGCAATGCCTGCCAACAGGATGATTTCTACCTGAGTTTCGTCAATCTCTCCTTCTGGGGCGATGAGATCGATACCTTCGGCAATGTTCTGAGCGCTCTGACCGGATTGGCCGACCGGTCCCGCAGCGATCGAATCGCCTCGTCCCTGGTGGATCTGGGCGTCCACCGACCCTGGCCGCTGCGGGTGGTGGCCCGTCCCATCGGAGAAAACCACTCTTTGTGGCGGCCGTATATGCAGCGCCACGGTCAGAATTTTCCCTTTCAATACCACAACGGCGGCAGCTGGCCTTTTGTCGGGGGATTCTGGGTTCTTCTGCTGCAGAAGCTGGGGAGGGACAAGGACGCCTGGGAGGAGCTCGAGCAGCTGGCCCTCGCCAACCGTTGCGAGGATTGGCAGTTCAACGAATGGTTCCACGGGGAGAGCGGTGTGCCCCTGGGCATGGTCGGCCAGTCCTGGAATGCCGCTCTGTTCATCCTGGCCTGTCAGTCCCTCAATGGCAAGCTGGATTTCATCATTTAGTCATCCGGGTCTGCGATCGAGTGTCAAAATATTGGACGGTTTTCTGTCCCTTTTTCAAGTTGGCCTCGTCAACGGCGGGTGCCTCCAGGAGACAGGAGGCCGTCAGGCGCGTAAATAGTCTGAATGACTTCAGATTCTGAGCGAAAAATTTCCCGTCCGGTCTCTTCAATTTTTTGGCTCACTTCTTGATTAAAGCACGGCAGGTAAACCAGGTATGAAAAAACACCCCCTAAGGACTGAACGGTTTTGATGCGCTTCACCGTCTCCCAGAAAATTGCTGCCGGCTATCTGCTGATCGCTTTCTTTTCGCTGGCCGCCCTCATCTATGCCTTGACCGCCCTCAGCCGGTTGACAAGTCAATCGGAGCAGCTGGTGGCTGTCGAATTCAAGGCTCTCGGTCTGATGCAGGACCTGGCCAGAAGTCTGCAGGATCAGGAGCGCCTGGAAAGACAGGTTCTGATCCTGCGGGACGCATCCATGATCCCTCTGCTGACCAGACGGAACCTGGAAAGCGACGAGATCTGGAAGCGGCTGCAGCAGATTCCCCGTTCGGGCAGTATGAATGGGGTTGCGAATACCTACGCCGCTTTTCGCAAGGCTCAGGGCGATATCGAGGTTCTGCTGGAAGATGGCAGATGGCAGGAGGCGGAACAGCGTTCCCTGGAGGTTATCGCTCCCCGGCGGGAAGGCCTGATCCGAATCATGGAAGTTCTGCGCCAGAGCCAGGAAAACAGCATGAACGAAATCCTGCAATCCCTTCCGATGGGCATCAAGGACACCTACCGTCTGACCTTTGCCCTGGCTTTTGCAGGAGTCGCTTTTGCCGGACTGGTGGCGACGGGGATCATACTGAAAATTCACCGGTCCGTCGCCCGTCTCACCGGAGCGACGAAAGCTATCGCCACTGGATGTTTCGACTACCCCCTGGATATCGACGGGAAGGATGAGTTCAGCCGACTGGCTCGGGAATTTGCCGAAATGGGCCAAAAACTCAGGGACCTGCAGAAGATACATCTGGATGCCAATCCGCTGACGCGTCTGCCCGGCAATTTGACCATCGAGCGGGAGCTGAACGATCGGATCACCAGCGGAAGACCCTTTGCCCACATCTACATCGATCTGGATTATTTCAAGGCCTACAACGACCGTTACGGCTACCATTCAGGCAGCAGCATCATCTCCCGCGTCGGCGCAATGATCCAGGAGATCGTCAGGGGGCTCGGCAACGAGGGGGATCTGATCGGCCATGTCGGTGGAGACGACTATGTCGTTCTGAGCACCCCGAATAAGGCGGAAGCTATCGCTGCGGAACTGATCCGCCGGTTTGACCTGATCGTTCCCGAATTCTATAATGAAGAGGATCGCAACGCCGGGTTCTTTATCGAAAAGGACCGCTATGGTGAAGAGCGCCGATTCCCTCTGCTGTCCATGTCCATCGCCATCGTCTGTACCGATAACCTGCGAAAACCCACCGCCGAAGCCATCGGCAGGGAATGCGCCAAGATCAAGGAGCATTTGAAGAAACTTCCGGGCAGCAATTACCTTCTTGACCGTCGGGAGAGGCGATGAGTATGCGACTTTTGCTCTGCATCCTGCTGTTGATCGTTCTTTCGGGCTGTGCCGCCACATGGCCTGCTGTTATTCCTTCCCGTCCTCCCGATGAGCAGCTTTTCCTTCAGGGGATGGAGGAATGGCGGCTCGGGGAGGAGACTCCCGATGCCTTCAAAACGCTGCAGAACACCTATCCCGACAGTATCTGGACGGAAAAAATTCAATCCATCAACAATCTCAGCACCCTGAGCGCGCAACAGAAGTCCGCCCTCGACCGCCTGAATCGGGAAATAACCTCGTGTCGGCAGGAGAACAAGCTTCTCCAGCAACAGAAAAATTCACTGGAAAACGATCAGAAAAAGCTGAAAAAGCTGCTGATCGATCTGGAAAGACGCTGACCGGAGGTTTTTTTCCCGGTCGAAATCAAAATCGGCATCGACATCGGCTTTTTGAGTTCTGTAGAAACGAACGTCGCGTTCTCCCCGGCGCCGACAGATCCAAGGCGCGGGCGGGGTCGATTCCCTTCGGAGACAGGCCGGGATTGACCTTTACAGCCGTTCAGGCTATGATTCACCCCAATCGGGCCATAGGGCCCTGTTTTTTTTGATTCAACCAACTTGTTCTGCGGGACAATTTTCAGAGGATTAACGTGAGCAGGAACCACCGTAAAGAAGTCGACCGCCGGCGCACCTTCGGCATCATCAGCCATCCGGATGCCGGCAAAACCACCCTGACCGAAAAACTTCTGCTGTTCGGCGGAGCCATTCAGATGGCGGGTGCGGTCAAGGCGCGCAAAGCGTCGCGGCATGCGACCAGCGACTGGATGGCCATGGAGCAGGAGCGCGGCATTTCCGTGACTTCTTCAGTGATGAAGTTCAATTACAGGGATTATGAAGTCAATCTGCTCGACACCCCCGGCCATCAGGATTTTTCCGAAGATACCTATCGGGTGTTGACCGCCGTGGACAGCGCTCTCATGGTCATCGACAGCGCCAAGGGGGTCGAAACCCAGACCCGCAAACTGATGGAGGTCTGCCGGATGCGCAATACCCCGATCATGACCTTCATCAACAAACTGGACCGTGAAGGGCTGGCTCCTCTCGACCTGCTGACCGATATCGAGGAGACCCTGCAGATCGAGTGCGCCCCTCTGACCTGGCCGATCGGCATGGGCAAACGGTTCAGGGGCACCTACAATCTGTACCGTAAAAGCCTGACCCTGTTCACTCCCGGACAGGAAACCCGGCACCGCGATGCCGTGGTGATCGATGATCTTGCCGATCCCCGACTCGACGAACTTCTTGGCGGCCAGGCCGATGAACTGCGCGAGGATGTGGAACTGCTGGAGGGGGCGGCCAACCCCTTCGAGCCGGCGGAATATTTGAAAGGCAACCAGACCCCGGTCTTTTTCGGCAGCGCCATCAACAATTTCGGGGTGCAGGAGCTTCTCGACGCATTCGTCGATCAGGCTCCGGCACCGCGGCCCGCGGCCACCACCAGCCGCGAAGTGTCTCCCTACGAGGAGCCTTTTTCCGGCTTTGTATTCAAGATTCAGGCGAATATGGATCCGGCCCATCGGGACCGCATCGCTTTTCTGCGAGTCTGTTCCGGCACTTTCCGCCGCGGCATGAAGGTCCGGCACCATCGCATCGGCAAGGAAGTGGCCATCGCCAACGCCACCATTTTCATGGCTCAGGACCGGACCAATGTCGAAGAGGCTTTCCCCGGTGACATTATCGGCATCCACAACCACGGCACCATCAAGATCGGCGACACCTTCACCGAAAAGGAATCCCTCAAGTTCACCGGTATTCCCAGTTTCGCCCCGGAGCATTTCCGCAGGGTCCGGCTGAAGAATCCCCTTAAGACCAAACAGCTGGAAAAGGGCCTGGTGCAGTTGGCCGAAGAGGGAGCCGTGCAGCTGTTCCGCCCGCTGATCAACACCGATTACATTCTGGGAGCGGTCGGTGTGCTTCAGTTCGATGTCATCATGTCGCGGCTGAAGAACGAATACGGCGTGGATGCCATCTATGAAGGGGTCGATTATGCCACCGCCCGCTGGGTGGAATGCGAGGACCGCAAAACATTCGCCGAATTCGAAAAGAAGAACCAGGCCAATCTGGCTATGGATTCCGAAGGGGGACTGGCTTATCTCGCCTCCAGTGAATGGCGCCTGGGGCATACCGCCGAACAGTGGCCGGACGTGGTCTTCCACAAGACCCGGGAACATGCGTAAAAGGCATCGAAGAGCAATGGAAAAAGCAAAAGGACGGCTGGGAGCCGTCCTTTTGTCGTTCATCGGGAACAAAAACTATTTTTCCAGTTCCCGGACCTTTTCCACGAAATCTCCCATGGCCCCGACCATCTGTTCAATCAGCGCCGTCCATTGGCGCAGAAAGGTGTCGCCGGCAGGCGTCAGCCGGTAAAGCCTTTTGGCTGGCCCCTGTCCGGAAACGTCCCAATCGGAGGTCACATGCCCGTTTTCCTCCAGTTGCCGCAAGGTCCGGTACAGGGCGCCGCGATCGACCAGAGCGCCGGTCAGACTGTGTTCAGGAAGCTCGGCGGCCAACTGGTAGCCGTGAGCCCGGCCGAGCTTCTTCAGCAGGTAGAGCAAGACCGGTTCGATAAAGCGGGGAATGTTGCCGAAGCCGCCTCCCTGGGGGCCTCGTCCCCAACCGTGGCGACGGGGGCCGTAGGGCATATAATGTGTCCTCTTGCGAGATCTTCGGGGACGGGGTCGGTCCCGATCAAAATACACTGCAGAGCAGTTGAAGTTACCAGCTGAAATTGACAGCCAGATTATAGTAAAACAGTAGGGGAATGCAACCGGAAAGCCGGATGTCGGGAGAAGCCTTCGCCGGTACCGTCATCTTTGCAACGATCGATTAGAGGAGCAACCGAATGACTGCATATCATGGCCTGCGCCAGGGGCGCATCCGCATCAGGGACATACTCGGCATGGAAAAGGCCGGCGGGGAGATTCTCGTTCGCGGCTGGGCGCGAACAGTGAGGCGCAGCCGGGAGGTGGCTTTCGTCGCCCTCAACGACGGCTCCTGTTTTGCGTCTCTGCAGATCGTGCTGACTTCCGACCTGGAGAATTTCGAGGAAGCGGTCCGCTGCGGAACCGGAGCCTGTCTGGAAGTGGTGGGGCAACTGGCACACTCTCCGGCTTCGGGACAGCAATGGGAGATCCATGCGCGGCAGGCCAGAATTCTCGGGGCCAGCGACGGGGATTTCCCCCTGCAGAAAAAAAGGCACTCCTTCGAGTTTCTGCGCACCATCGCTCATCTGCGGCCGCGCACGAACGCCTTCGGGGCCGTTTTTCGGGTGCGCAACACCCTGGCGTTCGCCGTCCACCGCTTTTTTCAGGAACGGGGCTTCCTCTATGTACAGACGCCGATCATTACCGCCAACGACTGCGAGGGTGCAGGGGAGATGTTTCGGGTGACGACCCTCGATCCGGCCGATCCTCCCAAAATCGACGGCCGCATCGATTGGCGTCAGGATTTCTTTGCCGATAAGACCGGCCTGACCGTGAGCGGCCAGTTGCAGGGCGAACTGTTCGCCCAGGCCTTTTCCGATATCTACACCTTCGGTCCGACCTTCCGTGCCGAAAATTCCAATACCAGTCGCCATGCGGCCGAGTTCTGGATGATCGAGCCCGAAATGGCCTTTGCCGACCTGGCGGACGATTGCGCTCTGGCCGAGGACTTCCTGCGCTACCTGGTGACCTGTGCCCTGCAGGAGTGCGGCGAGGACCTGGCCTTCTTCGACGAGCGGATCGAACCAGGCCTGATCACCCGACTCGAGGCCCTGGCCAAAGCCGAATTCCAGGTGATGACCTACACCGAGGCGGTGCGGCAGTTGGAGAAGTCGGGACGGGATTTCGAGTTTCCGGTGGCCTGGGGAATCGATCTGCAGTCGGAACACGAACGGTATCTGACCGAGCAGGTGATCGGCGGTCCGCTTTTCGTGACCGATTATCCGGAGGGGCTCAAGGCCTTCTACATGCGCCGCAACGATGACGGCAAAACCGTGGCCGCCATGGACCTGCTGGTGCCGAGGGTCGGCGAAATCATCGGAGGCAGCCAGCGGGAGGAGCGGCTCAACGTGTTGCAGGAAAAGATGCGGGCCATCGGCATCGACCCCGAAAGCCTCCAGTGGTATCTCGACAGCCGCCGCTGGGGCAGCTGTCCCCACGCCGGCTTCGGCCTCGGCTTCGAACGCCTGCTGATGTACGTGACCGGCATGGAAAACATCCGGGACGTCATCCCCTTCCCCAGGACTCCGGGGAACGCGCGGTTTTGAGCGGTTACCATGTGTCCCATGGGTCCTATAGGACCTATAAGACCTATAGGACCAATAGCCTGATCAAAAAGACCTCTGAAAGGCGCAGCAATGCTTCAATACAAAGTCGTGGAAACCAGCCTGGTCACAGACCAGGCTTTGGAGGAGATCCTCAATGAGTGGACGGCGGCCGGCTGGCATTTCGAGGGGATTCAGTTCGCCATGCGGGAGGCGAGCAAGCGGCCGGCCATGGCTTTCGTGCTGTTTACCCGGCCGGCCGCTGCAAGTGAATAATCAGTCTTCCCAGGTTGCGAATTCGCGGGAAACGATTGTTTTCTTGGGGTCGGAAGAAGGGGTTGCCCCGCACCGTCGGCAGGTCGGCTCCAGGGGCTCGTCTTCCACGAATTCCCGGGTTTCCAGTTCGATCGGTTTTCCGGAACAGGTGCAATACCATCTGCGATAGGTTTCCATCTCTCCTCCTCCCGAGTGGTCTGCTCGTTCTGGCTTTTTCAGCCGATAAGCTTGCTCTCAACTCAAGCCTATACCAGAAAAACTCTGGCATCAATAGGCGATGCCTGTCTTCTTGCGGACCTTGCGCAGGATTTTTGAACCCGCCTGCCGGGCTTTTTCGGCGCCCATGGCCAGTGTACGCCGCAGGCCGTCCTGGTCGGCGAGCAGCTCGTTGCGCCGTTCAGTGAAGGGGGCGAAAAAGTCACGAACGGTTTCGAACAGCTCCTGTTTCACCTCGCCGTAGCCAAGGCCTCCGGCTTGGTAGCGGCGACGCAGTTCGGCTTCCTGCTCCCTGTCGAGAAACAGCCGGTAAATGGCGAAAACATTGCAGCGTTCCGGGTCCTTCGGATCCTCCACCGGCGTGGGATCCGTGACGATGCGCATCACCTGTTTGCGCAGGGCCTTCTCGTCCAGGAACAGGTCGATGGTGTTCTTGTAGCTCTTGCTCATCTTCTGCCCGTCGAGGCCGGGGATGGTGGCCACCTGGTCGTCGATGTCCGGTTCCGGGACAGTCAGAATCTCGCCGTACTCGTTGTTGAACTTGATGGCGATGTCGCGGGCCACTTCCAGGTGCTGTTTCTGGTCCTTGCCCACCGGAACCAGTTCCCCCCCGAAGAGCAGGATGTCGGCTGCCATCAGCACCGGATAGGCGAACAGCCCGTGATTCGGGGCGATGCCGCGGGCCACCTTGTCCTTGTAGCTGTGGCAGCGTTCGAGCAGACCCATAGGGGTGAAGTTGGACAGCACCCAGGTGAGTTCCTGTACCTCGGGCACGTCGGACTGCACCCAGAACACGCTCTTTTCGGGGTCGAGGCCGAGGGCCAGGAAATTGGCCGCGGCTTCCAGGGTGCCGCGGGCCAGGGTCTTGCCGTCGGTCACGGTGGTCATGGCATGATAGTTGGCGATGAAGCAGAACAGTTCGTGATGCTCCTGGTAGTCGACCATCTTTTTCATCATGCCGAAATAGTTGCCCAGATGCAGGGAGCCGGAGGGCTGAATGCCGGATAGCACGCGCATGCTGTTACCTCTTGGGATGAAATTCAATCAGTTCAATAAAAAAGCCGCGGTCGGAACCGCGGCTTTTTTCGTGCTGTTTTCCGCGGACCCGGGGTCCGCGGCGTCGATTCTTCACGGTAAGACGCCCGGACCGCTGACAGGAGAGGTCCGGCGCCACCAGTGGCTGAAGGGATTGATGATGTGGGTCGTCGTGTTTTTCATGATGGCATTTACGTTAGCAGTTCCGGCTGGGGCCGTCAACGCCTGAATTTGTTTCAGGCGCTGAAGCCCGGTCCGGTGTTTTCTCCAGCAGGGCCGAACATGACCGCCAGTTTCAGCAACTGCTGCAGGTCGATGCCGCTCTCCTGGAGGATGTTCAGAAAGACGGGGAACAGTTGCATGAGAAACATCTGGTCCTGCATCGCCTCTTTGGCCAGTTCCGGCAGGGCCTGCAGCAGGAAGGCCTTTTTGCTTTCGGGATCGAGGGCCGTGACGGCCGCTGTGATGTCCTGCAGAGTCATAAGCGGGGATAATCCTTTCTATGAATATGTTCTTCAGCCCTCGCCGAAGGCGATGCGGTAGACATCCTTGAAATCCGAGGCGAAATGCACCTCCAGCCCTTCTTTGAGATAGTCGGGCAGTTCGTCGAAATTTTTCTTGTTGCCGACGGGGAAAATGACCTTTTTCAGTCCCGCCCGCCGTACGGCGATGGTTTTCTCCTTGACCCCGCCGATCGGCAGAACCCGGCCGCTCAGGGTCAGCTCCCCGGTCATGCCGAGCTTCTTGACCACCGGCTTGCCGAGGATCATCGAGAGCAGGGCGGTGGTCATGGTGATGCCCGCTGAAGGGCCATCCTTGGGGGTGGCACCGGCCGGTACGTGCAGGTGGACGAAATGTTTGTCGAAAAACTCCTTGTCGGCACCGTATTCCTCGAGGTGGGCCATGACGTAGGAGTAGGCGATCTCGCTGCTCTCCACCATGACGTTGCCGAGCTGGCCGGTCTGCTTGAAGCCCTTGCCTTTGCTCGGCATGGCGGTCGCCTCGATCTGCAGGGTGGCGCCGCCCATGCGGGTCCAGGCCAGTCCGGTCACCACTCCGGGCACGTCCTCGAAGAGCTCCTCCTCGTCGAAGAGCGGTTTACCCAGGTAGCTCTCCACGTCCTTCTTGTGGATGGTGATGCGATCCGTCCGCCCGCCGGCAAACTCCATGGCCGCCTTGCGCATGATCTTCTTGATCAGGTTCTCCAGACCGCGCACCCCGGCCTCCCGGGCGTAGCCGTCGATGATCGCCTCCAGGGCATCCTTGCGGAGAGTCACCTGGGATTTGTCCAGCCCGTGGTTTTCCAGCGCCTTCGGCACCAGGTAGCGGCGGGCGATCTCCAGTTTTTCCTCGAGGATGTAGCCGGCCAGACGGATGACCTCCATCCGGTCCAGCAGGGGAGCGGGGATAGTGTCGAGGGTGTTGGCGGTGGCCACGAACAGCACGTTGGACAGGTCGAAGGGCACGTCCAGGTAGTGATCGCGGAAGGTGCTGTTCTGCTCCGGGTCGAGGACCTCGAGCAGGGCCGAAGCCGGATCGCCCTGGAAGGATGCGCCGATCTTGTCGATTTCATCCAGCATCAGCACCGGATTGGCGGTGCCGGCGCTCTTCATGGCCTGGATGAAGCGGCCCGGCATGGCGCCGATGTAGGTGCGGCGATGCCCCTTGATCTCCGCCTCGTCCCGCATGCCGCCCAGGGAGAAGCGGTAGAAGGTGCGGTTGAGGGCGCCGGCGATGCTCTTGCCGACGGAGGTCTTGCCCACTCCCGGAGGGCCGACCAGGCAGATGATGGAGCCGGAGATGTCCCCCTTCATCTTGCCGACGGCGATGAATTCCAGAATCCGGTCCTTGACGTCCTTGAGCCCGTAATGGTCGCGGTCCAGCACCCGGCGGGCGCGCTGCAGATCGTAGGAATCCTTGCTGAACTTGCCCCAGGGAAGTATCGTCAGCCACTCCAGGTAGTTGCGGGAGACGTTGTATTCCGGCGAGGACGGCTCGATCAGCTTGAGCTTTTCGATCTCTTCGGTGATGGTTTTCTGGGCCTCTTCGTTGAGGGTCAGCTTCTGCAGGCGCTTCTCGAACTTTTCGATTTCGCTGACCTTGCCCTCTTTTTCCAGGCCGAGTTCCTTCTTGATCGCCTTGAGCTGCTCCCGCAGGAAGAATTCCCGCTGCTGGCCCGAAATCTTCTCCTCGATCTGCTTGGAGATCTTTGTCTGCAGCCGGGAGACCTCCAGCTCCTTCTTCAGCAGGACGAGAACCCGGTCGATCCGTTTGCGGACGTCGAAGGTTTCGAGAATCTGCTGCAGTTCCTGCCCGTCGCTGGAGGTGAGGTTGGCGGCGAAATCGGCCAGACGGCCGGGATCGTCCATGCTCTGGCGGTTGAGGAACAGTTTGATCTCCTCGTTGTAGAGCGGGTTGATCTGCACCAGTTCCTTAAGGGCGGTGATGATGGCCATGGAATAGGCCTGCAGCTCGGGGTTGACCGACAGTTCGGCGGCGTAATGGTACTTCACCCGCGCATAGACCATCTCTCCTTCGACGGGGATGATTTCCTGAATCGAAAAGCGTTCCAGACAGTTGACCAGCAGGTGGACGCTGTTCTCGTCGCTGTGCAACACCTTGATGACCTTGCCGACCACCCCGATTTTGTGAAGATTTTCCGGGGAATCCTCCTCGTCCATATCCCTGGCCAGGACGAAACCGATCGTTTTGGGCTGGGACTCCATGGCTTTTTTAGCCACTTTCAGCTTCGGCTTGCCGCTCAGGACGATCGGGAGGAGAATCCCGGGAAAGATCGGTCGCGGCCTCAGGGGAACTATAGGCAGAGTCGCGGGCAGCATGTCGGCCGCCAGAACCAGGGCTTCAGCCTGGGGTGGGGCACTTGGCTCCACCGCCTCGGTGTTGGCTTGGGATCCGACGATGTTTTCCTGCTCGTTCTGTTGGTCCCGTTCATCATTCATGAAAAAAGTCTCCTTCCGGCAGGCTGGTTATTGACGGCAAGCTAATCACTGTTGTCCGCGATGTCAACCGGTGATACGCGGCGAATTCCTGACGGGGTCGATAATTTTTGCAAGTATACGATATAAGACGATAAGCGTCATCAGGAATGCCGGGTTTGCTTTTTCGCCTCGCCTGGGATAATCTGCCGTCGGACCCGGCATTGCCTTTCAACGTCCTGCCGATAATTTCTGAAATCGAACCTGCAAGGAAATTAAACAAATGACCGAACAGCAGTCGCCACGGCTTTTTCTCATCGATGGGTCTTCCTACATCTATCGCGCCTACTACGCCATTCGGCAGCTTTCCAATTCCCGGGGGCAGGCCACTAATGCCGTGTTCGGTTTCACCAACATGCTGTTGAAGGTCATGCGGGAGGAACGGCCGGATCACCTGGCGGTGGTATTCGACGCCAAGGGGCCTTCATTCCGCAAGGAGCTCTACCCGGAGTACAAGGCGAACCGTGCCGCCATGCCCGAGGACCTGCGCCCCCAGATACCCCTGATCAAGCAGGTGGTCCGGGCCTTCAATCTGCCGGCGCTGGAGCTGACCGGGTACGAAGCGGACGATATCATCGCGACCCTGGCCCGGCGTTTTGCGGCAAAGGGGATGGAGGTCACGGTCGTCACCGGAGACAAGGACCTGATGCAGATTGTGGATGACCGCATCGGCCTGCTCGATACGATGAAGGACCAGCGGACCGGACTGGCCGAGGTGGCCGAGCGGTTCGGGGGCTCTCCCGACAAAGTGGTGGAGGTTCAGGCTCTGGCAGGGGACAGCTCCGACAACGTGCCCGGGATACCGGGGATCGGCGAAAAGACCGCCCGGGAGCTGATCCTGCAATTCGGAACGGTGGAGAACCTGCTGGCCAACATCGATCAGGTGTCGGGGAAAAAACGCCAGGAAAACCTGCGGCAGTTCCGTGAACAGGCGTTGCTCTCAAAGCAATTGGTGCGGCTGGTGGACGATTTGCCGCTGGACATCGATTACGACAGTTTCACCATCGGCGAACCGGAACGTCCCGCTCTGACCGCTCTGTTCAAGGAACTGGAGTTTCACAAGCTGCTGCAGGAATTTTCCTGTGACGAACGGGCCAACGGCGACGGCTACCGGGCGGTGCTGAGCGAAGGGCAGCTCGACGAGCTGATCCAGGCACTGGAAAGGGCAGGCCGTTTCGCCTTCGATACCGAAACCACCTGCCTGCTCGCCTCCCGGGCCGACCTGGTCGGCCTGTCCTTTGCCGTCCAGGCCGGCGAAGGCTGGTACCTGCCCCTCGGTCACCGCTACCTGGGAGCTCCCGAACAGCTCGACCGTGGGCTGGCTTTAAAAAAGCTGAAGCCCCTGATGGCCGATCCGAAGCTGGTCAAGATCGCCCAGAACGCCAAATACGATCTGCTGGTCCTGCGCCGTGCGGGGGTGGAGGTGAAGGGCCTGGTGTGCGACACCATGCTCGCCTCCTACCTGGGCAACCCGGCGGCCAAGTCCCATGGCCTCGACAGCCTGGCCGCCGACCTGCTCGGCTACCGGACCATCACCTATGCCGAGGTGGCCGGCAACGGTAAAAATCAGGTCTGTTTCGAAGAGGTCGAGGTGGAAAAGGCCACTGTCTATGCCGCCGAGGATGCCGATATCACCCTGCGGCTGGCCGCCAAGCTGGAACCGTTGCTGGACGAGACCGGCCAGCGCAAGCTGTTTGACGAGGTGGAAATGCCGCTGGTGGAGGTGCTGACCGATATGGAGTGGACCGGCGTGCGCATCGACAGCGCTTTGCTGAACGAGCTGTCCCGCTCCCTGGAAAGCCGGATGGTCGAGCTGGAGGCGGACATACACGACCTGGCCGGGAGACCTTTCAATGTCTGTTCGCCGCGGCAGCTGGGCGAGGTGCTGTTCGAGCATCTCAAGCTGGCCCGGGGCAAGAAAACCAAGACCGGCTGGTCCACGGATGTCGAAGTGCTCACCAAGCTGGCCGAGGACCACCCGATCGCGGCCCGGGTCCTGGATCACCGCTCCCTGGCCAAGCTCAAGAGCACCTATTGCGATGCCCTCCCCCGTTTGGTGCATCCGCAGACGGGTCGGATCCACACCTCCTTCAACCAGACCGTCACCGCCACCGGCCGGTTGTCCTCGAGCGAGCCGAATCTGCAGAACATTCCGATCCGCAATGAGGAAGGGCGCAGGATCCGGGAAGCCTTCATCCCCGCCGAGGGCAGCCGTTTGCTGGCCGCGGATTATTCCCAGGTGGAACTGCGCATCCTGGCGCACCTGGCCGATGAGCCGGTGCTCAAGGAGAGCTTCGCCCACGGCGAGGACATCCACGCCCGCACCGCCAGCGAAATTTTCGGCGTCTTTCTGGAGCTGGTGACGCCGGAGATGCGCCGCCGGGCGAAGACGATCAATTTCGGCGTTCTTTACGGCATGAGCGCCTTCGGCCTGGCCAAGGCCCTCGACATCGGCCGCGCCGAAGCACAGGATTATATCGACAGCTACTTTTCCCGCTATCCCCGGGTGCTTGAATTCATCGAAAGGAAAAAGGACGAGGCGCGCCGGGATCTTTACGTGACGACCCTCCTCGGGCGGCGCTGTGCGGTTCCGGAGATCGCCAGCAAGAACGGTGCGGTGCGCGGTTTCGCCGAACGGAATGCGGTCAATTATCCCATTCAGGGATCGGCGGCAGATATCATCAAGGTGGCCATGGTCCGTATCCACCGACGTCTCGCCGAGGAAAAACTGGAGGCCCGCATGGTGCTGCAGGTCCATGACGAACTGGTGTTCGATGTGCCCGAAGCCGAACTCCAGGTGGTCGAAAGCCTGGTTCGGAAGGAGATGGAAGGGGCGGCCGAAATGTCCGTGCCGCTGGTGGTCGACATCGGTATCGGCGATAATTGGAGTGAGGCGCATTAAGTGTAAACGGCAAGGGACTCAAAGGACATCAGGGACAAGAGGGATGAAAAAGCGGTCTATTTGAGTCCTTGCCGTCCTTGAGGTCCTCCCCGTCCTTTTTTACAAAGAGCCCCGCACCCATGCTGAAAATTCGCGGCAAATATCTCCTGATCGCCCTGGCACTCCTGCTGCCGCTGCTGCTCGCGGGCCTTTTTTTGAGCCCGGAGCGGCTGCTTGACGACTGGCTTCGTCCCCGTCTGGCCGCCCTGGCCGCCGATAAGCTTTCCGCCGAGGTTTCCATCGGCCGCCTGGCATGGCAGGATGGAGAGGTGCTGGTCAGCGACATCACTCTGGAGGCGCCCAAGCGTTATCAGGTGACCCTTCCCGAGGTCCGGATCAAATTGACCCTGTCCGGACTGCTGCAGGGTCATATCTCCTCCCTCGAAGCCGTTCATCCCCATCTCTTGCTGGTACATTCCCCCGACGGGGGCGGGGCGGGTCTTCCTGCCCGTGCGCCGGTATCCTTCGGTCGCCTGGCCATTCAGGGCGGGAGCATGACCTATCGCCTGTCTGAAAAAGATTATGCGGTCAGGGAGATCGATTTCCTGGCGACGGGCGGCGAAACCTACGAGCTGACCCTCGCAGCCATGCCGGGTGGCGACGAAGCCTTTCCGGTGCGACTGACGGGACAGGCCGAATGGACGGATGGGCTTGCCTTGTCCCTGGAAAGCTTTCGCTGGGACGGTCGGGAACTCCTTGCCGGTCCCATGGATTTCACCCTTCCCTCGGGGGCCGGTGCGGCGGGAGGCGGGCGCCTGCGTCTGGCCCGACTCGACCGGCCGTCCCTGGACAGGCTTTTTGCCGGACTGTCTTTAAAAACCGGAATCCCGGAGGGGTGGAATTTCATTCTGCAGAACCTGGATCTGCGTTTTTCACTGGCAGGGAACACGCTATCACTGGGGGTACAGGTGTCTTCAGGAGGGATTGCCCAGGGGGACCTTCACCTGCCTTTTGATGCCCTGAATCTGGAATTGTCCGGAACCGGAAGCGAATGGACGGGAACCTTGAGAGGCCTGCTGGCCCAGAGCAATCCTTTTGAAGCGGCCTTCACCGTGCGGTCGGAAATGCTGGAAGGGCAGTTTCGGGCCAGTTCGGAAGATCCCGGGCGTTTGAAATCGCTGTTGATGGGCGGCGAGGCACCGAGGCTGGCGGGCGGACTGAGAATGGAGGGGCGGGTCTCCGGCCCGCTCGACGACCCAATCCTGAAGCTGCAGGTGACGGGATTTCCGGTCGGAAACGGCAGTCGGAAATTTCTGTTCGACCTGGCCCCCTTGCGCATTCAAGGTGCGATGGCGCGGGAAAAGGACGGATGGCGGGGGAAGGCCGATCTTGAGTTGGCCGATAGTCCACTGGCCGAAGTCGAAGGGGATTTGCAGACGGTTCTTGCCACCTTTCGGCCGACCTCCTGGCAAAAACTGCGTCCTCTGCTCGGTCCAGGCCTGCGAGATCTGCTGCAGCAGGGCCAGGACATCGAAGGACGTCTGCGGATGACCAGACATTCTCTCTCCGGCTGGTCCGGGTCCGCCCGGCTTGGGGCCAGGCGTCTGCAGTTTTCTGACAGCATTCTTGCAGGACCGACGGTCGACCTTGACTTCGCCATCGAAAAGGATCATTGGGCGGGCAGCCTGTCCCTGCGGGGGAAAAAGCTGAGCTTCGGCAACCTGGACCTGGAGGGGTGGGCTGCCGGCAGCCGCTGGCGTCTGGACAAATCCCGCCTGCTTATCTCCGATACCGCCGTCGACGGTAATTTGACCGGGTATGGAGGTCTTTCGGCCCGGTTTTCTCTGAAGGGATCGGGAACCCGGCAGGCCGGGAATTGGCACATGGATCTGGATCGCTTGTCGCTGGCCGGTATCGAATTCTTTGCCGCAGACGGCCTGGCGGGCCTGGCCGGCGGATATTTTTCCGGCAGCGGGACCGTCGATGCCAAACCAGGCGCGCCTCTCCGTCTGGCCCTGAGAGGGGATCTGGGCGCCGCCGAGGGTTTGTGGGGACGTTATTATGCCGATTTGGCGGCCATCCCTGCCCGCCTGGCCGTCAATCTCACAACCGATCCCGCAAAGCAGCGCCTGGAACTCGAACATCTGCGCCTGGCCATGCCGGAGATGCTCCTGCTGCAAGGCACCGGAACCATCGCCCGCGACAGCCTGAATCTTTCCGGGGAGCTGGAACTGCCCGATCTGGCCGGCCCCGTAGCCGAACATTTGAAAGAGATTCTCGGGGACAGCCATTCTCTTTTGAGGGAAGCCCGAATCGGGGGCAGCTTGAGGATGAATCTGGCGGTGGCAGACGAGGGTCGACAACGGCGCCTGCGGGGGGAGGTTTTTCCCCATGAAGTTGCTTTTCAGGCCCCCGGGTCCGCAGTTGCATTGGCTGGACTGACCGGCAATCTGCCCTTCGAATTCACCTTCGGCGCTTCGGAACGGACAGCAAAGGGGGGCGAACGGGTGGGCAGCCTGAAGTACCAGGTCTTGCAATGGGGTCCCGTATCCATGTCCGCCGATGCCGTACCGATTGTGTCGGCACCGGACCGGTTCACCTTTCCCAAACCGCTGGTACTGCAGTTGGCCGGAGGCCGAATGGCTATCGACCGTCTGGAGTTCGGCCGGGACCGGTCCGGATTCGGATTTGACGGACTGTTCACCATTGCCGGTGTCGATCTGGAAACACTTAGCCAGGAGACGGATCTGCCCCTCATGGCAGGGAGTATCGATGGAGACCTCGGTCATATCCGCTACTCCGACGGCGTCCTGCAGTCGGAAGGGGAGGCGCGTATCCGGGTCTTCGGGGGCGGGATCAATGTCCGCAACATCCGCATCGACGCTTCTTCCCTGGCCTACCTGCAGATCTTCGCAAATGTCGATTTTTCCGGGATCGATCTTAACCAGGTCACCAAGACCCTTTCCTTCGGCGTAATGAACGGTATTGTCGACGGCCACATTCATGATCTGCGACTGTTCGGCGCCACTCCCGCCCGATTCAGCGCCCGCATCGAGAGCCGGGACGAAGGAAAGCGCAACATCAGCGTCAAGGCCCTCAACAACCTAGCGATCCTCAGCCAGGGGGGGCTTTCCGCCGCCCTGTCCCGGGGCATTTACCGTTTCATCGATTTTTACCGGTACAGCAGGATCGGCATCGTCTGTGAGCTGGAAAAAGACGTTTTTTACCTGCGCGGCACGGCGCGCCCGGAATCCGACCAGTATCTGGTTTTCGGAGGTTTTCTGCCGCCGAAGATCGATATTCTCGCTCCCCCGGCCGCCGTCTCCTTTAGCGAAATGCTGAAAAGGCTGCAGCGCATCGAACGCACGGAGAGACGGCAGGAGTCCGGGAACGATTGATTTTGACAAGGGAGAAAGTGTATAGTTGCAGCAGTCTTAAGAGCTGAATTTAAAGGTTTCTTTTCGATACAGCTCAACTAAACCTGCCTGCTGAAAAATTGTCCCGCAAGGAGGGAAACGGAATGAAAAAGCTGAACTGGTTATTGTCATTGACCATGGTTGCGGTCCTTCTGTCCTGCGTTACCATCAATATCTATTTCCCGGCCGAAGAGGTGCGCAACGCCGCCGATCGGATCGTCAACGAGGTCTGGGGCGAGGGCAACGGAAAGCCCGCCCCCGAACAGGAACCGGCCGCCGAATCAAAGCCCTCCGCCTGGCTGAAGGGCCTGTTCGGTCCCGCAGCGGCCTGGGCGGCACAGGATATCAACGTCAGCACCCCCGAAATCCGGGCCATCAAACAGGCGATGAAGGACCGCACCGACAAGCTGCGCCCCTATCTGCAGGCGGGGAACATCGGTATCGGTGCCGACGGCCTGCTGGCGATCCGCGATACCGCCGGTCTCGACCTGCGTTCCCGTGGGGCGTTGCAGCGGCTGGTGACCGAGGAGAACAACGACCGGCTGCGGCTGTACCGGGAAATCGCGCGTGCCAATGATTTTCCTGACAAGGCCGATGAAGTCCAGTCCATCTTCGCCGATTCCTGGCGTCAGCAGGCGGCGGAGGGCTGGTATCTGCAGAGCAAGGACGGAAGCTGGCGGCATAAATAGCCGAACTGCTTCCTGCCGGATCAGAGCCGGGTTTTCACAGCAAAGGGAGCGTTGAAACATGCCTAAGTCCCACCGGCTTCCGGGCAACGAGCGGGGCGCGGCCCTCATGATCCTGCTGGTGATGGTCATGATCATGGGTCTTTCCGCAGGGATTGCCGGAACCACTTGGACCAACGTCATGCAGCGGGCCCGTGAAGAAGAGATGCTGTTCCGCGGTGACCAGTACCGGCGGGCCATCGGCAGTTACTACTCTGCCGGTACCACTGCGGGAAACTACCCCCTGCAGGTGGAGGAACTGCTCAAGGATCCCCGCTATCCCGGAACGGTTCGCCACCTGCGCCGGCTCTACCCGGATCCGATCACCGGGGACGCGTGGGAGCTGGTGAAGGATTCGGCCGGACGGATCCTCGGAGTGCGTGGGGCGAGCGGGGACAAACCGCTCAAGACAAAAGATTTTCCGGAAGAGTATGAGCAGTTCGAAAATGCCAAAACCTACAGGGACTGGGTATTTCTGTTCGAGCCCCAGGACCGGTCGGCTGCCCCGGCAGGGGCTGAAGCGTCGTGACGACGGCAGTTTCGCCACTATCACCACTATCAGTGTTCGGCACATGTCTTTCCCATACCTTGGATACCCCTTTGGCAGGTCTGCTCCACTTCATTGACACTGTAACAGGCGCGATGATAAAGTGACCCGTTAATCCGGACTGTTCAACGCTGATGGCAAACCGAAACTCCGGGTTTTACCTGCCCCTGTTTCCACCTGGAGGCCCGCCATGGATCAAAAGCTGCAAGTGCTTCTCGATACGGTAAGAAAGCTCATCCGCCGCGGCGCCTATCCCAATCTGAACAAGGTCATCGACAAGTCCCATCCCGCCGACATCGCCGAACTGTTCACCCATCTTTCCCCCAAAGAGCAGCAGATCCTGTTCAATCTCATCGACGATACCGAAACGGCGGCGAGCGTTCTTTCCGAACTCGATTACAGCACCGGGGCCCATCTGCTGGAACAGATCAGTCATGAAACGATCACCGAGGTGCTCCAGGAGATGCCCTACGACGATGCGGTGGAAATCATCCGCAACATGCCGGAGGAGATTGCCGAAGAGATCCTCAGCACCATGCAGGATGAGCACTCCGATGAAATCGAGCAGCTGCTGCAGTATGATGAGGATACAGCCGGCGGCATCATGTCGACGGAGATCTTCTCCCTGCGGGAGAATACCACCGTCCAGCAGGCCATCGAGGCGCTGCAGAAGGCCAGTGACGTGGAGATGGTTTTCTATGTCTACGTGACCGATCCCCGCAACCACCTTGTGGGGGTTCTTTCGCTGCGCCAGCTCCTGACCGTCCCGCAGTCGACGCGCCTCAAGGATATCATGACCACGGAGGTGATCAGCGTCAGCACCGACAAGGACCAGGAAGAGGTCGCTCACCTGGTGGCCAAATACAACCTCCTGGCCATCCCGGTCGTCGATCAGTGGAACAAGCTGATGGGTATCATCACTGTCGACGATGTCATCGATGTTCTGCGCGAGGAAGCCACCGAGGATATCTACAAGATGGCCGGGGCCAGCGAAGAGGAACTGCTGTACGGCTTCAAGTCGATCAAGGTCGCCCGACTGCGCCTGCCCTGGCTGATCACCAATCTTTTCGGCGGCATCATCACCGGGTACCTGATGTGGCTGTTCAAGGCTACACTGGAGCAGGTCATCGCCCTGATCTCCTTCATCCCGGTCATCACCGGCATGGGCGGCAATGTCGGTGGTCAGTCCGCCACCATCGTGGTCCGCGGGTTCGCTACCGGTCACATCGACTATTCCACCTTGCGCCAGGTCTTTTTCAAGGAACTGCGGGTCGGAGTATTGATGGGTGGAGTCTGCGGCCTGACTGTGGGACTGGTGGCCGTGATATGGCATCACAACCCCTATCTCGGTCTGGTGGTCGGTCTGGCCATGGTCTGCGCCATGACCGTCGCGGCAACCATGGGCGCTCTGGTTCCGGCCTTTTTCAAGAAAGTCGGTATCGACCCCGCGATCGCAACCAGCCCCTTTGTCCAGACCGCCAACGACATCACCGGCATCCTGATCTACTTCGGCACCGCCACCCTGTTTCTGCAGCATCTTAACTGAGTGGTCGGGCAGGTCCGACTGCCGGACTTAAACCATGAACCTTCATCATTCCGAAGCCATCGTTCTGCACCACGTCAATTACGGCGAGGCGGACCGCATCGTGTCCTTTTTGACCCGGGAGCAGGGGCTGCTCAAGGGATTTGCCCGCGGCGCCCGCAAGAGCCGCAAACGGTTCGGAACATCCCTGGAGCCCTTTTCCCAGGTGCAGATCCACTGGAAAGCGTCGACCCGTGGCTCCCTGGTGTCGCTGCAGGAGGTGGATCTGTTCGACTTGCGGATTGATCTCCGTCGCGATCCCAAAGCCCTCGCCCTGGCCGCCTACGGTTGCGAACTGGTCGAGGTTCTGCTGGGGGAAGGGCAGGCCCAGCCGGACGTGTTCGCCCTGCTCAGGTCTTTTCTCGATCATATTGCGGGGGCGGATACGCCCCACGAGGCCCGACTGCTCTTCGATCTGCGCATGCTCGTGCTGACCGGCTACATTCCCCATCTGCTGCATTGCGCGGACTGCGGCGGGTCTCTTTCCTCGGACCGGGCGGCTTTTGCCGCTGTCAGGGGAGGCAGCCTCTGTCCGCAATGCAGCGGCCAGGGCGAACCGCTGCAGGTTTCCCCCCTGACCCTGGGAACCCTGGCCCGCTCCCTGCAAACGCCCATCACCCTTTTCGAAGGTTTCCGCTTCAGCGAGCAGACCCTGCGGGAAGGTTGCGCGGTTCTCCGGTCGGCTCTTCATCCCCATCTTCCCCGCCCTCTCAAGTCCCTCCGCTTCCTGGACCGAGTGTCGGCCGGGTCCCCGCCTGCCGGGGGTGCAGAGGGAGGTTAGGGCGCCTTGATTTAGGTTGACAGGTTGGGGCAAAACAGCTACTCTTTGCCCCCTGAAAGAGGTTAAACAAACGCCGGAGGCAACGTGACTTTCCAAGAGCTCATTCTTTCCCTACAGAAGTACTGGGCCGGCCAGGGATGCATTCTGCAACAGCCCTACGACATGGAAAAGGGGGCCGGCACCTTTAATCCGGCGACCTTTCTGCGAGTGCTGGGGCCCGAGCCCTGGAAGGTCGCCTATGTCGAGCCGTCCCGCCGTCCCACCGACGGCCGCTACGGCGAAAATCCCAACCGTTTGCAGCACTACTACCAGTTTCAGGTAATCATGAAGCCTTCGCCGATGAACATTCAGGATCTCTACCTTAATTCCCTGAAGAGCTTCGGCATCAGCCCTTCGCGCCACGATATCCGTTTTGTCGAGGACGACTGGGAATCGCCCACCCTGGGGGCCTGGGGACTGGGCTGGGAGGTGTGGCTGGACGGCATGGAGATTACCCAGTTCACCTATTTCCAGCAGGTAGGGGGGATCGACCTGAAGCCCGTTTCCGCGGAAATCACCTACGGCTGCGAGCGCATTGCCATGTATCTGCAGGGGGTCGACAACGTCTACGATCTGGAGTGGGCTCCGGGGATCAAGTATGGCGACGTCCACCACCAGACGGAAGTGGAGTTCTCGACCTATAATTTCGAAGAGGCCGATACCGATATGCTGTTCCGGCTGTTCGAAATGTACGAAAAGGAGTGCGCCAGGCTGGTGAAGCGGGCACTCGTCTTCCCGGCCTACGATTTCGTTCTCAAGGCCTCCCACACCTTCAATCTGCTCGATGCCCGCGGCGTCATTTCGGTCACTGAGCGGGCCCACTATATCGGCCGCGTGCGCAACCTGGCCCGCCTGTGCGCGGAAGGCTATGTGACTCAACGGGAAAAGATGGGATTCCCCCTGCTGAAGGGGTGAGCCCAGGATAGCCCCGCAAACCCGCCACGGAAAATACCTTTCCGTGGTTTGTTTTTGGATAAGGAGGGATCGCTCCCCATGTCTGCTGAACTGTTCCTGGAGATAGGCACCGAAGAAATCCCCGCCGGATTTCTGCCGGTCGCCATGGCCGATCTCGAGCGCCTGCTGGGCAGGGAGTTCGAAAACGCGCGCATCCCCTTTGCCGGCATGCGAACCTTCGCCACTCCGCGCCGTCTCGGCATTGCGGTGAGCGGTCTGGGTGGGCAGCAGGAGCGGCAGGAACTGAATCTCTCCGGGCCCTCGGTGAAGGTCGCTTTCGATGATGAAGGCAATCCCACCAAGGCGGCCGTCGGTTTTGCCCGCAGCAACGGTGTGGATGTGTCGGAGTTGTCGCGCATCAAAACTGAAAAAGGGGAGTATCTGTTCCTGTCCAAGGTGGTCGAGGGCAGGCCGACGGCCGAGTTGCTGCCGGAGATTCTGCCCCGGGTGATCAGCGAACTGCCGTTTCGCAAGTCGATGCGGTGGAAGGATCTGGATATCCGCTTCGCCCGGCCCATCCATTGGATCGTCGCTCTCTACGGTGGCAAGGTGGTGCCCTTTACCCACGGCAATCTGCAGAGCGGCTATCTCTCCTGCGGCCATCGCTTCATGGCGCCTGACCCGTTTGTCGTGGAACATTTCGAACAGTTCCTGGAAGAAGCCGCCCGCCGTTTTGTCATTGCCGATCCGGACAAGCGCCGCGCGATGGTCGCCGGCGAGTTGGAGCAGGTCGCCCGCACGGCCGGCGGACATCTGAATGCCGATGAGGACCTGTTGAATGAGGTCACCTATCTGGTAGAATATCCCATGGCGGTGACCGGCACCTTCGAGGACCGCTATCTGGAGCTCCCCCGTGAACTGCTGATTACCACAATGAGGGAACATCAGCGTTATTTCACCCTTGCCGACGCGCAGGGGAGGCTGCTGCCCCGGTTCATCACCGTTTCCAATACCCGGGTCGAAGACCCGGCCGTGGTCGGGCGCGGTAATGAGCGTGTTCTGCGGGCCCGCCTCGCCGACGCCATGTTCTTCTGGAAGGAAGACCGGAAGCAACCCCTCGAAAACCGGCTCGAGGCCCTCAAATCGGTCGTCTATCAGGCCAAGCTCGGCACCAGTTACGAAAAGGTCATGCGTTTCCGTCAACTGGCGGTCGAACTGGCGCGGCAACTCGATCCGGAGGTCGCGGAGATGACCGACCGGGCCGCACTGCTGGCCAAATGCGACCTGGAAACAGGCATGGTTTTCGAGTTCCCCGAGCTGCAGGGTGTCATGGGCCGTGAGTATGCCCTGCTGGAGGGGGAAAACCCCCGGATCGCCCGGGCTATATTCGAACATTATCTGCCGGTACAGGCCGGCGGGGATCTTCCCTCGGACAACATCGGCGCCTTCATATCCATTGCCGACAAGCTCGATACCATCTGCGGCTGTTTCGGGGTCGGCCTGATCCCCACCGGCACCGCCGATCCCTACGCTTTGCGCCGCAGCGCTATCGGCATTCTGAACATCATCCTGGACCGGGCGTACCGCTTGTCCCTGGTTGAACTGGTGGGGCGGAGCGTCGGCTTGCTGGAGAAGAAACTGACCCGGCCCACCGATGAGGTTGCCGCCGAAGTTCTCGAATTCATCCGGTTGCGGTTTGTCAATCTGCTGATATCCCAGGGTCAACCCCAGGATGTGGTGGAGGCGGTGCTGAACACTTCCTTTGACGATACCGTCGATGCTCTGGCGCGGGTCCGGGCCCTGGCCGCTTTCAAGACGCGGGAGGATTTCGAACCTCTGGCCGTGGCTTTCAAGCGGGTGGGTAACATCATCAAGGGCGGGACTGATCTGCCGGTGGCTGAAAGTCTCTTCGAAGCGGCCAGTGAAAAGGAACTCCTAGCCGTTCTCCAGCGGGTGGAGCAGGAGTTCGCCGCTCTGCTGGAGAAGGGGGATTATACAGCAGCGCTGCAGACCGTTGCCGGTCTGCGCGGCCCCGTCGACAACTTTTTCGAAGGGGTCATGGTCATGGTTGAAAACGGGGATGTCCGGAACAATCGCCTGGCCCTGTTGAGCCGGGTGGCGGGAGTGTTTCGTCAGATTGCGGATTTTTCCAGGATTGCCGATTGATTTTTGACGATTTTCAGGCCCGGGCCGTGGAGGCACGGGTTAACACATATGCGGGAGGGACAGAGTAATGGCTGTCAAATACGTTTACTTTTTTGGGGCCGGGAAAACCGAAGGCAATGGGGGAATGAAAAACTTGCTCGGGGGCAAAGGGGCCAACCTGGCGGAGATGACTGCCATTGGATTGCCGGTGCCGGCGGGCTTTACCCTGACCACCGAACTCTGCACAGAATTCTACAAAAACAACCGTCAGTATCCGCCGGAAGTCCAGGACCAGATCCAGGAAAACCTGGCCAAGCTGGAAGAGGCCATGGGCCGGACCTTCGGCGATTCGAAAAATCCGCTTCTGCTGTCGGTTCGCTCAGGGGGCCGCGTGTCCATGCCGGGCATGATGGATACGGTGCTCAATCTTGGCCTCAATGACGTTACGGTCCAGGGGCTGATCGAGCAGAGCGGTGACGCCCGTTTCGCCTACGACTCCTACCGCCGCTTCATCCAGATGTACAGCAACGTCGTCATGGGCATGAACGGCGAGATCCTCGAGGAACTCCTCGAGCATATGAAGGAGATCCGGAACATCCATCTCGATACCGAACTGACCGCGGACGACCTGAAGCAGCTGGTCCTGCTGTTCAAGAACAAGGTCAGGGAAAATCTGGGACGTGAATTTCCGAGCGATCCCCAGGAGCAGCTGCGCGGCGCCATTGACGCGGTGTTCGGATCCTGGATGAACCCCCGCGCGGTCACCTACCGCAAGCTCAATAATATTCCTGCCGAGTGGGGTACAGCGGTCAACGTCCAGGCCATGGTTTTCGGCAACATGGGCAACGACTGCGCGACCGGAGTGGCCTTCACCCGGAATCCGGCCACCGGTGAAAACCGGTTTTTCGGAGAATTCCTGCTCAATGCACAGGGCGAGGACGTGGTGGCGGGGACCCGTACCCCCCAGCCGATCAACAAGGACGGCAACACCAACGGAGTCCTGCCCAGCCTCGAAGAGGTCATGCCCGAGTGCTATCAGCAGCTGATGGATATCCAGCAGAAGCTGGAGCGGCACTATCGGGACATGCAGGACATAGAGTTCACCATCGAGCGGCACAAACTGTACATGCTGCAGACCCGGGGCGGCAAGCGGACCGCGACTGCGGCCATCAAGATCGCCGTCGACATGGTCAAGGAAGGGCTGATTACCCAGGAAGAGGCGGTGCTGCGCGTTGCCCCCGAGCAGCTCGACCATCTCCTGCACCCCTCCATCGACCCTAAAGCCAAAAAAGAGGTCATTGCCATCGGCCTGCCCGCTTCACCCGGCGCCGCCAACGGCGAAATCGTCTTCTCGGCCGAGGATGCCGAGGAAGCGGCCAAACTGGGTCTCAAAGTCATTCTGGTCCGAATCGAGACCAGCCCCGAGGATATTCACGGCATGAACGCCGCGCAGGGTATCCTGACCGCTCGCGGCGGCATGACCTCTCACGCCGCCGTGGTGGCTCGCGGCATGGGCAAATGCTGTGTCGCCGGCTGCGGGGACATCAAGGTGGATTACAAAACACAACAGTTCACCGCCAACGGCGAGGTCTTCAAAAAAGGGGACGTCATTACACTGGACGGCTCCACCGGCGAGGTCATGAAAGGTGCCGTGCCCACGGTGCAGCCCGAGCTGACCGGGGATTTCGGCATGCTCATGGAATGGGTCGACAAGGCCCGCCGGATGAAGGTCCGGACCAATGCGGATACCCCTCAGGATGCCCGCGTGGCGCGCAAGTTCGGCGCCGAAGGTATCGGGCTCTGCCGCACCGAGCACATGTTTTTTGAAACCGACCGTATCATGGCCGTGCGGGAAATGATTCTGGCCGACGATGTGGAAGGACGCAAGAGGGCGCTGAACAAGATCCTGCCCATGCAGAAGGGGGATTTTCTCGGTCTTTTCCGGGAGATGAAAGGCCTGCCGGTGACCATCCGCCTGCTTGACCCGCCCCTGCACGAGTTTTTGCCCCAGACCGAAAAGGATATCGCCGACCTGGCCGAGGTCATGGGGGTGACCCCCGAGGCTCTGAAGCACAAGGCCGAATTCCTGCACGAATTCAACCCGATGCTCGGACATCGTGGCTGCCGTCTCGGCATGACCTATCCGGAAATCTACGACATGCAGGTTCAAGCCATCATGGAAGCAGCCTGCGAACTGGTCAAGAACGAAGGTTTCGAGATCGTCCCTGAAATCATGATTCCCCTGGTCAGTCACGTCAAGGAGCTGGCCATTTTGAGGGCCAAAGCAGTGCGTGTCGCAGAAGAGGTGATGAACCAATTCGACGTCACCATCGATTACCTGATCGGCACCATGATCGAACTGCCCCGGGCGGCTCTGACCGCTGACGAAATCGCCCGGGAAGCAGAATTTTTCTCTTTCGGCACCAACGACCTGACCCAGACCACCTTCGGCCTGTCCCGGGACGATGCAGGCAAGTTTCTGCCCTACTACGTGCAACGAGAAGTCCTGGAGAACGATCCCTTTGTGGTTCTGGATCAGGGCGGAGTCGGGCAACTGGTGAAGATCGGTTGCGAAAAAGGCCGCCAGACCCGGCCGGGAATCAAGCTCGGCATCTGCGGAGAGCACGGAGGCGAGCCTTCCAGCGTCATTTTCTGCCACAAGGCCGGTCTCGACTATGTGTCCTGCTCGCCCTACCGGGTACCTATCGCCCGCCTGGCAGCGGCCCACGCCGCACTGCTGGAGAAGAAGTAATCGGTACTATTGGCTCCGGTGATCCTGACCGGGCCCGAAAAAACTGGCATTGACAAAATCGAAAAGGCCTCCAGGTGTTGCGGAGGCCTTTTCGATTCCAAGGGAGGAGAATGGACGGGGAACCACCTTGACACTTCGGGGAACGAGGTGCTATAAACGCCCCTCTGCCACCGCCACGGGTGTTTTCCTGTGGCTTTTCTTTTGCGTCACAGGAGTATTATGAGCAGTAAAAGGTTGTCGGCTGGAGACTTTATCGAGGCCCGGTGCACCCGTTGCCGGACCGTTACCAATCACACCGTCATTGCCATGGTTGAGGAGCGGCCCGTGCGCGTACGCTGCAACACCTGCCATGGCGATCATAATTACCGTTCACCCCAGCAGAAGCAGGAGGCCGCCCGGACGAAAACCGTATCGACCCCCCGACCGGCTCGCAGCTCGGCAAAAAGCCGCGCGGCCGCCGATCAGGATCAGCTGCAGGAGATTCTGAATCAGGCGGAGACCGGGCTCGCAGTTCCCTATGCCATGGACCGTGGCTATAAACCGGACGATATTGTTTCCCATCCCGTTTTCGGCCTAGGGGTTGTCAAGGAGCTGCACAAGCCGGACAAAGTGGAGATCCTGTTTACCTGCGGGAAAAAACTTCTCCGTTGCAAGCTCTAAAAGGGTCATTTTCAGGATCGATGGAGGCATATGGATTTTCCCGAACTGCATGATTGGGGGGTCTCCACCCGTGAAGCCGCCGGTCTGCAGAAACGGCTGGCAGAACGGGTCCGTCTGAAAAACGGGCTGCCGGGGAGGATCCGGACGGTGGCAGGAGCAGATGTGTCCTATCAGCGCAGGGGGGAACTTTTTTACGCGGCGATTGCGGTCCTGAACTATCCCGAGATGACCCTGTTGGAGGAATCCGTCGCCGCCGATCGGGTGTCCTTCCCTTATGTTCCCGGGCTGCTGTCTTTCCGCGAACTGCCGGTTCTGCTGGAGGCCTTCCGCCGCCTGCGGACAGTCCCCGATCTGATTCTGGTTGATGGCCAAGGCATCGCCCATCCCCGCCGCCTGGGTCTGGCCAGCCACCTCGGGCTCTGGCTGGATCTGCCCACCATCGGCTGTGCCAAAAGCCGCCTGTGCGGTGACCATGCTCCCCCTGGGCCCTGCAGGGGCGATCGAACACCTCTGCTGCTCGACGGGGAGGTGGTCGGCACGGTTCTGACGAGCAGGGACAGGGTCAAACCCCTCTATGTTTCTCCTGGCCACCGGATCGACGTGGACACTGCGGCCGAGATGGTCGCGCGCTGCGCGCTACGCTATCGCATGCCCGAACCGACCCGTCTGGCCCATCATCTGGCGAATCGGGAGCGGCAAAGGTCGTCCTGAATGTTCCGCAGGCTCCTTTGCAACAGCCTGCCAGCAGGAAAGGTGAGCTGTTCGGCTGGCGGCAGGCGGGTTACAGGTCCCCGGGATCGGCTTCCTGCTCGATCCGGATTTCCAGCCGCCCGACATTTTCGATCTCCGCCCGGACCCGGTCTCCTCTGACGACCGGACCGACCCCGGCCGGTGTGCCGGTCAGCACAATGTCCCCTTCTTCCAGGGAAAAAATGGTGGAAGCGGCACTGACGATTCCCGCCACCCCCAGCATCATCGAATCCGTCCGGTCGTCCTGACGCAACTGATCGTTCACCCATAACCTTATTTGCAGGTTGTGTGGGTCGTTGATCCGATCGGCCGGAATGAAATCGGATAGGGGGCAGGAGGTGTCGAAGCCCTTGGCCTTGTCCCAGGGGAGCCCTGCCGTTTTCAAGCGGTCCTGAACATCCCGCAGGGTCAGGTCGATGGCCACGCCATACCCGGCGACATAGGCTGGCGCTTTCCGGGCCGGGATGTTTTTGCCCCATTTGCCTATCAGGAGCGCCAATTCCACCTCATGATGGCAGAACCTGCCATAATGGGGGATAACAGCCGGTTCCCCCTGTCCTATGATGCTGCTGGCCGGTTTCAGGAAGAACACCGGTTCAACAGGGGGCGGATTGCCCAGTTCGGCAATATGGTTCCGGTAATTGCGGGCGATGCAGATGACCTTGCCGACCCGATAGATCCTGTTGGAGCCGAGCAGTCGCACGGTATGCATTCGGTTCGCCTCCTTGACGGATTTCCGTCATTGATCGCCGGCCCTGGGCAGGGACCAGTTGAAACGGATGGCCAAAAGCCGGAGCAGGACCACCACCGAGGCCGCGCACAACAGACCGAGAGCGTGCGGAATGGGCGTAAGGGCCAAAAGGGCCAAAAGGGTGCCTCCTGCGAGACAGGCCGAGGCATATATTTCCCGGCGAAGTATCAGGGGCACCTGGTTGGCGAGCACATCTCGCATGATGCCGCCCGCAGTTGCCGTCATGACTCCCAGCATCACCGAGCCGAGAAATCCGGCATCGAAAACAAGGGCCTTTTCGGTACCGATCACGACAAAGGTTCCGAGTCCCACGGCATCGAAATAGAGCAGGGGATGGCGGAGGTCGTTCATGTGGCGGTAGAGGATAAAGGTGGCCAGGGAGACTCCGATAGCCACGTAAAGATAGGTCTGGTCCTTGAAGCAGAAGGGTGGGGTGTCGCCCAGAAGAATATCGCGCAGGGTGCCTCCACCTGTTGCCGTAACCACTCCAAGAACCATCACACCGAACAGATCCATCCGCCTTCTGATGCCGGCCCATGCCCCTGATGCGGCAAAGGCGGCGGTGCCGACCATATCGAGGGCATACAGCAGGGACACCTTCAACTCCTTGTTGAAATGAGGATAACCGGGGGCAGTAAAAATGCAAGCAGCCCCTCAGCCCTAAAGCTGTGATAATATTGCCGTAACCCGCAGTTCTGCCGGGGTGCCGCGGCTTTTCCGGTTGCCGCGGGAATCTTATCACTTCTGCCGAGGAACCACCATGTTTTTACCCTATGGGGACACGCCCAATCCGCCGACAACCCCCTTCATTAACTATTTTTTCATTGCGGCCAACATCGCCGTTTTCCTGTTCGTCACGCTGCCGCTGACAATGAGCAGGCCCGATTTCAACGACCCTTTGGTGGTCGATTATATCCGCGTCGTTGGTGCCCGGGGATACGGGTCCGCCCAACAGATCCTGCAGAACATGACAGCCTATGATCTGTTTGTTTTCCGATACGGTTTCAGACCGGGTTCACCAAGCCTTTTCACCCTTTTCTCATCCATGTTTCTGCACGGCGGCTGGCTGCACCTGATCGGCAATATGGTGTTCCTCTGGATCTTCGGGGACAATGTCGAACATCGCCTTGGCCGGTTCGGGTATCTCGGCTTCTATCTGGTGGCGGGGGTCGCTGCGACGCTGTTCTTTTCCCTGTTCGTGCCCGGCTCCCAGGTTCCCCTGGTCGGAGCCTCCGGCGCCATTTCCGGGGTGCTTGGCTGCTATTTCATCTGGTTTCCCCGCAACCAGGTCAAGACCTTCGTCTTCCTCTTTCCTATCCTGATGAACACTTTTTACCTGCCCGCCCGCCTGGTCCTCGGTTTCTATCTGGTTATCGACAATATCATTCCCTTTCTGTTCACCGCCGGCCAGGCCTCCGGAGTTGCCCACGGGGCGCACATCGGCGGGTTTGGCGCCGGCCTTCTGCTGGCCTTCGCCGTTGACCGGTGGCAATGGATCGGATACAAGCATCGAAGCCGGGTGAAGGACATTACCGGGGGGCCGGCGGAGAGAAAGGAGACGGTCCGGGAGACCACTGAAGCGCAGAGGGTGGTCGAACTGCTTGGTGAAAACCTTATGGACCGGGCAACAGACCTTTATTTTCAATTGGACGATCGAAAGGAACGGCTGGCGGTGCCCGATGAGGCAGTGCTGGATATGGGCAATAATCTGCTGGAACAGGGGAAAAATCTGCCGGCTCTGTCTTTGTTCCGGAGGTTCATTGCCGAACGGCCCAACAGCCCGGAGATCGATCGTGCCTTTCTCGGAGCGGGAGAGGCCATGCTGCGCCAGCCCCGGGGGGATACCAGTGCCTACCACTACTTTTTGACGGCCCTCGATACCGCCCGCACTGAACAAACGGCCAAACTGGCCAGGGAGTACCTGCGCCGCCTGGATAGAAGGGCGCGCTGAAGTCTATCCTTGCCGTCCCTTCAGTCCGTGATGTTTCCCTTAAAAGGGAAAAACCAACGGAATCAGCAGGGTTCCGAGAATCCAGACGAGCAGGTTCAAAGGCGCTCCAACCTTGGTGTAGTCGAAGAAGCGGTAGCCGCCCGGTCCCATGACCAGGGCATTCGACTGATGGCTGATCGGGGTCATGAAGCAGGAGGAGGCCGCCAGGGCGACGGCCATGAAGAAGGGTTTCGGGCTGACCTCCAGTTCCTGGGCGGCATGAAACACGATGGGTGCGATCAGGACGGCGGCCGCGGCATGGCTCATGACCTCGGTCAGCAGGGACGTCAGCAGAAAAAAGGCTGCCAGGACGACCCATGGTCCGAGTGGGCCGAAGAGGTTCAGGACCAGGTCGGCCAGTATCAGGGCGGCGCCGGTTTTTTCCAGTGCGAGGCCGAGGGGCAGGGTGCCCGCAATCAGCAGAATGATGCCCCAGTCGATGCTTTCATAGGCCTCCTGGATGGTCAGACAGCGGAAGAACACCATGGCCAGGGCCCCGAGGGTGGCGGCGAGCATGATCGGCAGGATGCCGGTCGCGGCCAGCAGGATAACACCGATCAGGGCCCCCAGGGCAAAGGGGGCGCGGTGGGGATGGTAGCTGACCGGTGGAATACCCCCCATCAGCAGAAAACCGTGGGCCTTGCCCAGATGGATGATCCGCTCCTTGGGGCCCTGCAGCAGCAGAACGTCGCCGAACTTCAGACTCACCCGATCCACCTTTTTGACCATCGGTGCTCCCTGGCGCCAGAGGGCAAGGACATTCAGGCCGTGGCTTTCGTGAAACTGCACCTGCCGCAGGGTTTTCCCCACCAAGTCGCTGTTCGGCGTCAGAGAGGCTTCCATCACCACCAGGTTTTCATCCATTTTTTCCGCCGGTGGATTGTCCTGTTCGGGAATCAGCTTCAACCCCTTGGTCTGCATCACCTTCAGAATCCCTTCGGGGTTGCCCTCCAGCAGCAGCACGTCCCCCTGGCGCAGCTTGCGATTGCCTCGCGGTTGCGGCAGCTTCTGATGACCTCGAAGGATCGCCCTGACCTTCAGATTGAAGTCTCTCTCCAGTCTGCTGTGGGTTATGGTCTGACCGACCAGGGGAGAATTTTCCTGAATCTCGATTTCCGTAATGTATTCCTTGACCTGGTACTCTTCGGTCAGTTTTCCCGATTTGCGCAGGGGCAGCAGGCGGTGTCCGAGAAATGCCATGTAGAGGATGCCTGCCGTCGCCACTGTCAGGCCCACCGGAGCGAAGGAGAACATGTTGAAGGATTGACCGGCATACTGCTTGAGCAGACTGTTCATGAGGATGTTCGGCGGAGTGCCGATCAGGGTGCAGACCCCTCCCAGAAGAGAACCGCTCGCAAGAGGGATCAGAAGCTTTGACGGACTGAGGTTCAGTTGACGGGCAATGCTGATGACCACCGGCATGAGAACAGCGGTCGATCCAATGTTGTTCATGAATGCTGAAAACAAGGCCACGCAGGCCATGATGACGGCGATCAGACGGGGCAGGCTCTTGCCTGCCATGCGAATCAGACGTTCTCCCAATTGCCCCGTGGCACCGGTGTTGGATATGCCGGTGCTGATAATGAACATTGCCGCCACGGTTATGACCGCCGGATTGCTGAATCCCGAAAAGGCTTCCTCCGGCGAAAGCAGTCCGGTGGCCGCAAGGGCGAGGAGGGCAAGCAGGCTGGTGATATCCATACGCAGCCACTCGGTCGCGAACAGCAGAATGGTTGCCGACAGGATGGCAAGAACAATAGCTATTTCCATAACAACTCATCAAATAAAGTCAGGCGAGTGGCGCCGGTGTATGATCCACGGTCCTGTTGGTGCAGTGGGGGATGCGGACAAGAACCGCAGCCCGGAGCTCTTTCACTGCGCCGTAGTACCGGTCCACTGCAGGACCGGTCTATGCATGTTTCAATATAAACCGAAACAGGCGATGGCTACAAGGAAGCTGCTGCCGCGCAAAAGCCTTCCGCCGCCAGGGTTTCCATCATGTTGCTGGCAGCTTTGCGCGGGTCCTCAGCGTTCAGAATGGCCGAAATCAAAGCAATTCCCGATGCGCCCGCAGCACGCAGCTCAGCAAGTTTTTCGGGTCGAATTCCTCCCAGGGCCAAGACCGGGATGGGGCTGGTGCGACAAGCGGACTGCAGCCGCTCAAGCCCTTGCGCAGGTCCGTAGCCCGCTTTCGAAGGAGTGAAGTACACAGGACTGAAGGTGAGAAAGTTTGCCCCCTGCCGGGCGGCAGGCAGGATTTCTTCCAATCGGTGGGTTGAGACGCCGATCAGTTTTTTATGACCGAGCAGGCTGCGAACTTTGGCCACGGGAAGTGACTGATGACCGAGGTGAACGCCGTCAGCGCCCACAGCCAGGGCCACATCGACCCGGTCGTTAATCAGCAGTCGGGCATGGTGGCGGCGGGTGAGATTCCTTATTTCAGAGGCAAGATCGAACAGCTCCCGGCTGGTCAGATCTTTTTCCCGCAGTTGGACGGCGGGTACCCCGCCGCGAAGGGCCTGCTCGACAACCTTCAGCAGGTCGCCGCCAGGACCAAGAGCCAGACGGTCGGTAATCAGGCAGAGAGGGAAAAGGGGCTGGTCAGCGACCATAAGCAGGTTCCGCCGGATTGCTCCGGAAAGCGCCGTCCCAATCCTTCCACACCGGCTCGTACCCTTTGGTTCTGAGCATGGCGCAGATCTGATGGGCATCCCGGTCGTCGTCGATCACGAACTGCTCGCTGCCGTCGGCGGCATGGCCGTAGCCCCCCGGTGCGGTGCTCGACCCGGCGCTGAGCTGGGTGATCCCCAGCGGCAGCAGGTGATCGCGCAGCTGGGCGCTCTCCCGGGTCGACAGGGTCAGTCCGGCGTCCGGCAACCACAGCCGCAGAGCGCAGATCAGCTGCACCAGGGCCGCATCCGAGACCGGCTGCAGGGGCGAGAAGCCGCCGTCGGCCGGACGAATCCGGGGAAAAGAGACACTGACCCGGCTGCGCCACCAGGTGCGGGCCAGGTGCCGGGCATGCAGCCCGACGTAGAACCCCTCCCGCCGCCAGTCGCCCAGGCCCAAAAGCGCGCCGATGCCGATGGTGCGCAGTCCCGCGGCCCCTCCCCGGTCCGGTGTCTCCAGCCGCCAGTTGAAATCCCGTTTGCGCCCGCTCGGGTGCAGGTGCGCATAGAGCTCCCGGTCGTAGGTCTCCTGGTAGACGGTCAGGCTGTCGGCACCGGCCTCCACCATCTGCCGGTAGCCCGCCTCGTCCATCGGGTAGACTTCCAGCCCGATGCTGGAGAACAGAGCCCGCACCCGGCGGATGGCGGCGGCCACGTAGGCGTCGTCCACTGCACGGGGCGCCTCGCCGGTCAACAGCAGCACGTGGCGGAAACCCCGCCCCGCCAGGATCTTCGCCTCGGCCTCGATCTGTTCGAGGGTCAGGGTGCGCCGCGCCACCTGGTTGGCCGCGTTGAAGCCGCAGTACAGGCAGCTGTTGGTGCACTCGTTGGACAGGTATAAAGGCGCATAGAGCTGGATGGTCTTGCCGAAGCGGCGCTGGGTGAGCCGGTGGGACTTCTGCGCCAGAGGCTCCAGATAGGCGCCGGCCGCCGGCGACAAAAGGGCCAAAAAGTCCCCCACCTGCAGATGCTCCGCCTGCAGGGCCCGTTCCACCTCCCGCGGGCCGCAGGCGGCGATGCGTGCGGCGATCTCGTCGCCGTCGAAGCGGTTGAACAGCTCCAGAAAACTCATGTCTCGTCCCTCAGAAATCCGGTCAGCGGGCTGGAGGCCTCGGCCTGCTGCCGGGGGGCGGCCAGCCCGGCCAGGTAAGCCAGGCGTCCGGCCTCGACGCCGAGGCGGAAGGCGGCGGCCATGCGCGCCGGGTCGGGGGTGACGGCCAGGGCGGTGTTGACCAGCACGGCGTCGGCCCCCAGCTCCATTGCCTCGGCGGCGTGAGAGGGGGCGCCGAGGCCGGCGTCGACCACCACCGGCACGCTCGCCTGTTCGATAATGATGGCGATGCTGTCGCGGGTCTTCACCCCTTTGTTGGTGCCGATCGGAGCGCCCAGCGGCATGACCGTGGCGGTGCCGATCTCCTGCAGGCGCTTGGCCAGCACCGGGTCGGCGTTGATGTAGGGCAGTACGATAAAGCCGTCCTTGATCAGGATCTCGGCGGCCTTGAGGGTTTCGATCGGGTCGGGCAGCAGGTAGTAGGGATCGGGAGTGACCTCGAGCTTGACCCAGGGCTCGCAGCCCGCGGCCCGGGCCAGCCGGGCCAGGCGCACCGCCTCCTCGGCGTCGCGGGCGCCGCTGGTGTTGGGCAAAAGCAGGCACTTGTCCCGGTCGATATGGGCCAGCAGGTCGTCCTCGGGGCGGTCGATGTCCACCCGCCGCAGGGCGACGGTGACGATCTGGCTGCCGGAAGCCGCGATGGCAGCGGCCATAAGTTGGTTGGAGGCGAATTTGCCGGTGCCGACCATGAGGCGGGAGGTGAATTTGCGGCCGGCGATGATCAGTTCGTCCATGGTTGTCTTCCTTCTATTTGCTAACCCTATCCAGCAGGGAGCTTTGTTTTAATGCCTTTGCCCTTTAATCCCCTGTGACGCAGCCGGGGCGCGTTTTTCTGCCCACTCTTTTGACGCGCATCAAAAGAGTGGGTCGTCGTGCGGGGGCGAAACCTCGCGGTTTAGCCGATAAAAAGCAGAACAACCTTACCCGCCGCCTACAAAGCGGACCACTTCCACCCGATCTCCGTCATGCAGTACGGTTGCGGCGAAGGCATCCCGGGGGATAATGTCCAGATTTCGTTCCACCGCCACCTGGGTCGGCTCCAGCTGCAGCAGCTCCAGCAGCATGGCGACGGTGGAGGCTGACGGCAATTCTTTTGGGTGGCCGTTGACGATGACGTTCATCTGGGTTGCTCCTCTGCCGGGTCCTGGTCGAGCAGCAGACGTAGCACGGCGTTGGCCTGATGGTGGGCCGCGACCCCGACACGGGGAGCCATCAGTCCCTCGCCGGGGCGGGCCGCGCTGGTTTCGTCGCCGACCAGGAAGAGCCGGCTGCCGGCCCGACGGGTGCGGATGGTGTTGGCGGGGCCGAAACCCGCCACTCCGGAGGCGGCTACCAGCGGTGTTCCCGGTACTTTACCCAGGAATGTTTCGACCAGCATCGCTTTCTGATCGGGAAGATCGAAAGCTTCCACCATGACATTCACGTCCTTGAACAGATCAGGAATGTTGACCGGGGTCAGGCGCAGATGGTGCGTCACGACTTCCACGTAGGGGTTGATCCGCTCAAGGGTCTGGCGCAGCGCCTCGACCTTATACATTCCGATTTGATCGAGAAAATAGTTCTGCCGGTTGAGGTTGGAGGGCTCAACGACATCGCAGTCGGCAATAATCAGCCGTCCAATGCCGCAGCGAGCCAGGGCCATGGCCACCGGCGAGCCGAGACCGCCGACCCCGGCAATTCCAACGCAGGCGGCTCGGATCTTGTCATGAACCCCGGGAGTGTGCCGGGCGACCAGCAAGGCTTCAAGCTCATCGGCCGAAGGCCGTTCACCCCGCCGGATCAGCACCACGCGGTCCTTCTCACACAGGATCGGGTTGCCGCTTTCCGCATGGCCATTGTAGATGACGATATCGGCATCGGGACGGAACCGGTCACGCAGTTGCCTCAAGCTTGTGCCGGGAGCAATCTCCCGTATTTGCTCGTTCAGCCAGACAATCATATTCACTGTCGCTCTCGTCAAGCGCCGGGGCGGTTTTCGATTGTCCTGGCCACCAGAATACCCTCGGCAATTCACCGTCAAAATATCAGTTGCCGAGGAAAATAGTCAAGGCTGACCAAGGTTTTGGTTGTTGTGCAAAATGATTTGCGCTTACAATGACCGCCTGTTTTCAAATCTGGTTAAGCCCTTTAATCAGGGCCAGGCAATTGTGAGGCCTAGAGATCGGCATCGAGGTCTGGGTCGAATTAATTTTTTTGACCCCCCGATTTTCATGCCTGCAGCAACGTAATGCGCTTAACCGGAATTTTTTTAAAGGGAAATTTCGATGAATATATCCGAACGCTACAGGGAGCTGGTCCGGGACGCGCGCACGCTTCGTCAGGTCTTTAACGGAAGTGACGATGCCCAGGAGCTGAAACTTATCGGTAAGGCGACTGCTGAATTGACCGAATTGGAGGAGCAGGTGGGTGATATCCCCCGCATTCAACTGGAGAGCAAGCTGACCCCTGTCCTGCTGAAGGCGCACAGCCTGCTCGACCGTTCCCGGCTGCTGCTGCAGGAAAAGGGGGCCGAGGACCGCGCCGCCGAGGTCTGGGAACTGGAACAGAAGGTCTACCGGCTTCTCAATGCCTTGTAAAACAAGGACCGGTTTGCATTTCCTTACCTGTCTGTCCTAGAGTAAGAACAGGTTGTGCGTGCGAAGGGAAAAGGAGGTTCCTTATGTCCCTTGGAAAAACCTGGTTCACTCCGGAAGAAGCTGAATCAAAGGTCGGGATCGGCCGGGACCTGATTTTGAAGTGGGTCGAAGACGGCCTGGTACGGTGCGAACGGGAAGAAGGACATGTTGTCAGGGTCAACATCGATGACGTGAATCTCAAAGTCGAGGCCTTGACCAAAAAAGACTGATTACCCTGCGGCCTGTTTCCGGCTTTCGGAAAGTTCCCTGTGGGCATAGCGCAGCAAACGCTCGGTCGTTGCCCAGTCGATGCATTTGTCGGTGATGGAAATACCGTATCGAAGATCGCGCGGATTCGGGCAGAGAGGCTGGCTGCCGGCTTCCAGGTGGCTCTCCAGCATGACCGAAAAAATGGAGCGGTTGCCGATCACGATTTGGGAAACGACATTGAGAAGAACTTCTTCCTGCCGGTTGTGGTCCTTGTTTGAATTGGCATGGCTGCAGTCGACCATGATGGCCGGATCAAGGCCGGACTTGGCCAATAATTCTTCGACTTTGTCGATATCGTGAGGCATATAGTTCGGCTTGTCGCCGCCTCCCCGCAGCACGATGTGGACATCCGGGTTCCCGGTGGTTTCGACAATGGCGGTGCGTCCATCCCGGTCGATGCCGAGAAAATTGTGGGGATGTCTGGCAGCGCCCATGGCGTCGATGGCGATCTGGAGGTTGCCATCCGTGCCGTTTTTGAAGCCGACCGGAAAGGACAGCCCGCTGGCCATTTCGCGATGGGGCTGGGATTCCGTGGTGCGGGCGCCGATGGCGCCCCAGCTGACCAGGTCTGAGAGGTACTGTATGGTTATGGGGTCGAGCATCTCCCCGGCGATCGGCAGCCTGCGGGCGGTTATCTCGCACAGCAGGTTGCGGGCCACGCCAAGACCTTTCGATATCTGATGGGTTCCGTTCAGGTCCGGATCGTTGATGAGACCTTTCCAGCCGATGGTTGTCCGGGGCTTTTCGAAATAAACCCGCATCACCAGCAAAAGCTGATCTTCCAGTTCCTGGCTCAGGGCCGCCAGACGGTCGGCATATTCGAGGGCGGATCTGGGATCGTGGATCGAACAGGGCCCAACCACGACCATGAGCCTCCGGTTGCGCCGGTGGAGAATATCCTTGATCTGCTGCCGGGCCTGGATGACGAATTCCGCCGCCCGCTCTGAAAGAGGGAAAACCTGCTTCAGGTCAGTGGGGGCGATAATGGGGGTGAGGGATCGGACATTCAGATTGGTGGTGCGTTTCATTTCTGGACCTCTTCGGATCTTCGGAGATGGCGACTGCATGGCCGCTACATGCAAATAACGCGCTACTCTAGCGTTTTTGGAAGGGAAAGTCAAAGAGACTATTGCCGAAAAAGGGGAAAGAAATTGACAGATCCCCGTTTGCTTGGGTATAAACTGATGCCAGGATCCCGGTCTTGATGGTGGGTTGGGCCAAAGCAGGGCGGACACGCAGGTCCGCCTCTACATCATCCTGGCCCGCAGGGTCGGATCCGCAGGTTCATCCTAGGGGCAGACCCCGCGTCTACCCGATAACCCGTTTTACACGTAGGGGCAGACCTGCGTGTCTGCCCGACAACAGGCTCAATGTATCTATAATTGAAAGGATGAGGGACATTGCCTATTCTGACAGACCTGCTTGTAGTCTTTGCCCAAATGGTGCAAATGATCATCGGCGTTTACATATTCATCGTCATTGCCCGTGCCCTGATTTCCTGGGTCGGTCCCGATCCCTACAATCCCATTGTCCGTTTTCTCTACAGTGCCACCGAGCCGGTGTTGAACCGCTTGCGCAGGCTTCTTCCGATGCAGTTTGGCGGAATCGATTTCTCTCCTCTGGCTTTGCTGTTCATCCTCTATTTCATTCAGCGTCTGGTCAGCCGCTTACTGTGGAGGCTTGGTTGATGGAAGCATTTGTCTTTTCCATAATCGAAAGAATTAAGCTAAGAGGAACCCGATTATGACCATTACGCCTATCGATATTCAGCAGCACCGCTTCAAGAGCAGCGCTTTCGGATATGAAAAAGCGGGAGTCGATCACTTTCTGGAACAGGTGGCCGAAGAGCTGGAGCACTACCACCGGCAGGTGCAGGAACTGAAGGAGGAGTTGGCCCGCACCAGGGCTTCCCTCGAGGAGATGCGGCAAAGGGAGGAAATGCTCAAGGAAACCCTGCTGACCGCCCAGAAAATGACGGACGATATCAAGGCCAACGCTCTCAAGGAAGCGGAAATCATGGTTGCCGAGGCGGCATTGCAGGGCGAGAGGATCATTCAGGATGCTGAGAAGAGGCGCGCAGAGCTGCTGCAGGACCTGCAGGAGCTTCAGCGGCAGAAAATATCCTTCGAATCTTCCCTCAAGGGTTTGATCGAGGGTCATCTTCGCATGCTCGAACTCGAGCCCCCTCGCGACAACCTCGCTGGAAGCAAATTTTTTCTCAGCGGTCCCTCTCTGGAGCGGGACGATTCCGGTGAAAATGAATCACCGTGAAATGCCATCGTGGCTCGAAAAGGTTGAAGATGGAGTCTTGATCAAGGTTTTTGTTCAGCCAAGGGCCTCCAGAAACGAAATGGTCGGGCTGCAGGGCGAGGAATTGAAAATTCGCCTGACCTCCCCGCCCGTGGAAGGGGCCGCCAATCGACTCTGCCGGGAGTTTATTGCCAAGCTTCTCGGTGTCGCCAAGGGCCGAGTCACTCTTGTGGCGGGAGAAAAGTCACGACACAAGCGTCTGCTGGTCGAAGGGATCGGTCCCGACGAAGTCCTGCCTCGCCTTGAAACCCCGCACTGACTCTGATGAGTTCCCTTCCAAAAAAAATCTCCATCTCGCTGGTTTCGAAAACCAGGCAGTTCAGCTATTTATGCGGCTATGACGGTTTCTGGTCAGGGATCGGATTTACAGGAGGCCCTTTTGGGGTAATATAGTCCTAAAGTAAGGGCGTTCGAGCCGATGGAGGGAATTATGGGTGAGAAGATTCTCGATATCGACCAGATGACAAAGTATGCCAAGGAGCTCCGGGAATTAAGGGATCAGAATAGTGATCTCGAAAAACTGAACAGGGATCTGCAGCAGCGCCTGAACGATCTGCACGGGGAATACTTGGAACTCCGCTACAAATTGAAAAACACCGTTTCCCAGGAAGAGGTTCTGGTTCTGCGCAAGAAGATTCTCGAATTGCAGAACGAACTGCAGCTGAAGTGTTCGACTCCCGAAGGAAAGCCTCCTGCAGGCTAGATCCTGGGTGTCTGCCAGCCTGAAAAACAGTCTTTCGTACTGTCCGGTCCTTAAGGGGTAAGCCTTGACCATGCCTGCAGGGGAATGACCCCCTCTTCCTCAAAGGGGATGGTGCGCGATATGACACCGAATCCCCCGACCGTAATTTCCCCCTCTATTGTGAACGGGATATTCTCTCTTCCCTGAATCTGCTGCCCTGTGCGAAGCAGGTTGAGGTAGCTGCTGGACAGGCGAACGGCCAACCGACCTGTTTCATGGGGCTCGATCCTGACCGATTCTGCAGATTGCCCATGGGCAATACGGATGTCCATCAGGGAGAGGGCATATCGGACTCTTTTGATGGTAATGGCCGAATCGTTGGGATTGTAAAGGCTGAGATCAGCGGACAGAATGGCATGGCTGAGGGTCAGATTTTCCAACTGCAGGCCGAACAGGCTGACTTCGGGAGGAACCGGGCGGAGTGTGGCGCAGCCGGCCAACACCATGAAAAGAACGGCGGTTATGGCCATTCGGCAAGTTCTTGAGGCGTGAGCTGAGATCATGACGGACTCCTTATTGGAGAATTCATCCGGTTGGTTTCCCCCGGCTTAAATAACGGCTCATCCGCAGCAGGAAGCCCTGCCGGGTCAGCAAAGCTCCATGGGGGCAGAGTTCCTGGCAGCAGAAGCAGCCGATGCATCGATTATAATCGATGGTCAACCGGCCGTTTTCCAAACGCATGGTTTGCGGGGGGCAGTGAGCGACGCACACCCCGCATTTCAGGCAGCGACCCTTGTCGACCATTGGCAAAGCGCTCAGCGACCGTTTGAGTGTTTTTTGCAGAAAAGGCGGCAGGCTGAAATCTATTTCGGTACTTTTGGCCGGGCGAAAGTTGCTGCAGGCCAGCTTTGTGATCGGCTCCCCCCGCAGATTGATCTCCTCCAAACGGCTGCCCGGGCGGCCCGTTGCGGCCGCGATACGCTGGGTCCAGACCCGTTCCTGGGGGAGGCCGACCAGGGCCGCGGCCGCCGTATCCAAGGCCAGGGGGCTGCGGCTGGCCAGCAGGGCGCCGATCCTGACCGGATCGCCGCCGCCCGGACCGTTCCCTTCCATGCCGATGACGGCATCGGCAATGGTCAGGGCCGGAGCGATATGTTCCGCAAGTTCCAGCAGCATCAGACTGAAAAAGGCCTTGTCCTTCCCGGCCTGAAGATGCAGCCGGGGTTTACGCAGGCCGACGATGGCGCCGAACAGGTTTTTGACCCCACAGGTCATGCCGATCATCTGATGCGTTTTCAGCTTAGGCAGATTGATGACGACATCGGCCTCGATGATGTCTCGGGCGATTTCCAGTTGACGAAAGGCCAATCCTTCAATCCGTACCGGCACCGACTCCTCGAAAGAAGCGAACTTCGCTCCGGTCTCTTCCACGACCTGCAGGATGCCGCTGCTGGCCGCAACCGCCCGGGGCGAACCAAAACCCGGAGAATCACCCACGGAGACGATACCACCTGCATCCTGCACCATCCGAATGACCGCCCGAACAATTTCGGGATGGGTGGTAACGGCCTTTTCCGGTGCCTTTCCCGCCAAAAGATTCGGCTTCAGAAGGACTTTCTGGCCTGGTCGAACAAAGGTCTGGATTCCCCCTTCATGCTGCAGAAGCAGCTTCAGCGCCTCAGCGACCCGATGTCTGCTGTAATCCTGGCAGGCGGCCAGTGATACCAAGGGTTTCAAGAGCCGACGACCTGGATGTGGAGCTTGCGCTGCCGGGGACCGTCGAACTCACAGAAGAAAAGCGCCTGCCAGGTACCCAGGACCGGTTTCCCTCCCTCGATGATCACCCATTGCTGCGGTCCCACCAGGGTGCTTTTGATATGAGCGGCGCTGTTGCCTTCGCCGTGGCGATAATTATCCTGGAAAGGGACTATTTTGTTCAATTCCGCAAGCAGATCGCGCACCACGTCAGGGTCGGCGTTTTCGTTGATGGTTATTCCGGCAGTGGTATGGGGAACATGCAGCAGCGCCAGGCCCGAAGAAATTCCGCTTTCGGCGATCGCCTCGCGAATACGCGAGGTGATGTCGATCATTTCGACCTGATGATGAGTGGTTATGGCGAGGGTTTTCATGACGGCATCACTCCTCAAGAAGTCCGGCCAGAATGCCGGGGATGTCCGGTCTGAACAGCAGGGCAGTATGGCCCGTGCCGAACAACTCGATATTGCGGGCGCCCTCGAGGCGGGCGTTTTCACAAGGGACCACCATGTTGTCGTGGCGGCTGAAAAGGCAGTAAATACGGGTCGACTCCGGCAAGGGAGCCTCCGCAAGTCGCTGCAAAAAAGGGGATCCCGGCATCAGCAGGCCGCCCAGGGAGGTCACGGTGAAAGGAGCCAGTTTCGATCCCCGATGGGGCGTCGCCAACATGATGCAGCGATCGACCTTGCCGGCGCCGCCGCGAAGCTGCAGGAAGTTCCTGGCGATGATTCCGCCCATGGAGTGGCAAATGAGATGGACCTTGTCGAGGCCTGTTGAAAAACGATATTCATCGACCTTTTTGGCCAGTTCCTCGGTCAGTGTCTCCACATCCTTCCATGGCGGAAGTTTCAGGGCGTGAAGAGTAGTGAATCCCCGGCGGCGTAGCGCCAGCTTTAAGCAGATCCAGGACGAGCGGCTGTGAAAAAGCCCGTGCAGCAGGATAATCGGCCGGGGGAAGGCTGCAGGGGGCTTTTCTTTCCAGTTGAACCAGCCAAGGGGCTGCAGTAGGATGGCCAGGAGCAGGCAGGCGGTCTCCGTAGCGATCAGCCGGACAGCGAAAACCAGATTCCTCCAGCTGAAACGGTTCTCCATCAAAGAGGGGTTCCGGTTGGCGTATTCGTACCAGAAGATCGCATAGCTGATAGTCACTACACCCGCAACGGAGACGATAACAGCCAGAATGCCGAAAAGAGCCGTCAAGTGTCCACCCTCCTCATGATGGCCAATTATTGCATGCACTAGGGGGAGCGTCAATGACGACGGGATTAAAAGACCCCGGGACGATGGGAAAGGAACAGATCTTGGACGATCATCTGGCACAGTTCGACCGGCACCTCTCCCTGGAACGCAATCTTTCCGCTCATACACGCCGAGCCTATAAACAGGATCTGGAGGAATTCCGCCGGTTCCTGACCGAGGAGGCTTCCATCGACAATACCAGGGCGGCCATCCTGCAGGTCGACCAGCTCCTGCTGCGCCGCTATCTCGCTCAACTGCACAAAAAGAACCGCCGCACCACCATCGCCCGCAAACTCTCCGCTCTGCGAACATTCTTCGATTACCTGGTCCGGGAAGGGATCCTTGAGGTCAACCCCGGGGATCTGGTTGCGACTCCCCGGCAGGAGAAGTATCTGCCGAAAGTCCTGACCGTGGACGAGGCTTTCGCCCTGATGGAGCGCGGGCCGTCTGCGGGTCTGCTGGCCTGCCGGGACAGGGCGATCGTGGAGATGCTCTATTCCTGCGGACTGCGCATCGGTGAACTGGCCGGGTTGGATGTCGGTCATGTGGACTGGGGGGAGGGGCTGGTCCGGGTGCGCGGCAAAGGCGGCAAGGAGCGCCTGGTTCCCATCGGCCGCAAGGCACGGGAAGCCCTGCACCACTACCTGGAACTGCGGGGGATGCCGGAGGAGCGGGAACCTCTTTTCCTCAATTTCCGGGGCGGGCGGCTTTCCGCCCGCAGCATGGAGCGCCATTTCAAGCGCCAGCTGCTGCAGGCCGGCATCCTGAAGGAAGCGACGCCCCATGCCCTGCGTCACTCCTTCGCGACCCATCTTCTGGACGGTGGCGCCGATCTGCGGGCGATTCAGGAACTTCTCGGGCATGCCTCCCTGTCCACCACCCAGAAATATACCCAGGTCAGCATCGACCGTCTGATGGAGGTTTACGACAAGGCCCATCCGCGAGGCAAGAAAAAATGACCAAAATTATCCTCTTTCTCTTGACAGGGGTCTTTCGGCCGCTAGAATTTTTTCACGAAACCGCAAAGTACTGAAAACTTTCAAAAGGAGGAGATAAAAAATGGCAACTCTGCAGGTGGGCAAGGCGGCTCCGGATTTCACCCTCGAGGGGGTGTCGGGCAAGGAATTTCTCGAAGTTTCACTGTCCCAGTATCGCGGCAAGTGGGTGGTCCTGTTCTTCTACCCCCTCGACTTCACCTTTGTCTGCCCGACTGAAATTATCGGCTTCAACGAAAATTACGAGAAATTCACCAAATTCAACGCGGAAATTCTCGGCGCCAGTGTCGATTCCAAGTTTTCCCATCTGGCCTGGATCAGTCAGGAACTGGGTGATCTGCGTTTTCCTCTTCTGTCTGATATCACCAAGGAAGTGGCCCGCAACTACGGCATCCTGATCGAGGAGCAGGGGATCAGCCTGAGGGGGCTTTATATCATAGATCCCCAGGGGGTGTTGCGCTACGAACTGGTTCACGACCTCAACGTCGGACGCAGCGTGGACGAGACCCTGCGGGTCCTGGAAGCCCTGCAGACAGGGGAGCTCTGCCCTCTGAACTGGCGGCAGGGGGTGCAGACGCTGGGCAAGGGGTAGACGGGGTTGTGACAGTAATGACAGAAAAGGCGGCTGAAAGGCCGCCTTTTCTGTCATTGTCATCCCTTCCATCGATCAAAAAAATCGAAGGAAAGCTGCCGATGGTGTTTGATCGCCAGAAGATAAAGGCACTCGGCGAGGGGCTTTCCAGGGACGTTGTTGCTTTAGTGTATTAGAGGTGTTGCATTAATTCGTGCTTGCTGATATGGTCACTCCATGCCAAGACAACCCCGCCTCGACATCCCCGGCCTGCTCCAGCATGTCATTGTTCGCGGAATTGAGCGCACGGCGATCTTTCTCGATGACAATGACCGCCTGCGTTTTGTCGAGCGCCTCGACCAGTTGTTGGTCAAAACAGAGACCGACTGCTTTGCCTGGGCGCTGATTCCGAACCACTTTCATTTGCTATTACGCTGCAACCGGGTAGAGCTATCCCGCTTCATGCGTCGTCTGCTGACCGGCCATGCCGTGTATTTTAATCTCCGCCATAACCGCTCCGGGCACTTGTTTCAGAACCGCTACAAGTCCATGATCTGCGAGGAAGATTCCTATTTCCTGGAATTGATCCGCTATATACATCTCAACCCGTTGCGTGCCGGGCTTGTTTCCACTCTCGAAGAATTATCCCGGTACCCATGGTGCGGCCATTCGGTCATTCTGGGACACCAAATTTTGTCCGGTCAATCAGTGGATGCTGTTTTGGCGAGCTTTGGCCGGCGGAAAGCTCGCCAACGATACCAACAGTTCATTGCCGATGGTCTGGCGATGGGAGAGCCGCCCCATCTGGTCGGAAAAAGTCAGAAACCGAGTGGAATTCGCAGTAAATTGGAGAGGGATTCAATCAGACCAGATAAGCGAATTCTCGGAAGCGGCGAATTGGTTCAATCGCTCCGGGAGCACGAGATTTTCAGGGAGAGCCCGCAAGATCGCAAATCGTTGCCCGAATTGCAAAAAGACATCGCGGATTATTTCGATCTGGAACCCGTGAGTCTCATTCAACGCGGACGCCAGAGTGATCAATCTTCGGCCCGAGCATTATTTTGCTTTCTGTCAGTTGTCAAACTTCGGTATCCGGGGGTGAAGGCCGGGGAGGTGTTGGGAATCGGCGCGTCCTCAGTAAGTCGGGCTATCCAGCGAGGGGAGGAGTTGTTTCGATCTCGGGAAGATCTGCAAGTGTGGTGGGATGGGCTAATGCACTAAAGCAAGAACGTCCCTCGGGAGGCTCGTCGTCGCGCAGGACGGAGATAAAAATTTGAAATCGGAGGGTTTTATGAAACGTCAGCATCTGATCTTGTTGAATTTAATCGCTTTCTTGGGCTTTTCTTGCGCGGCCTGGGCCGCCGGAGACCAGCCGATAGTCCCGGCCTGGAAGGCCGTACCGAACAAGATCGTCAATCAGGCCGGGCTCAAGCCCGAGAAAAAACTGCCGGCCAACCCCGGAACTCTGGCGGATTGTTTCAGCGAGGACGACTTGACTCGAGCCAGGGGGCGTGACAAAACCATGGCCGGGGCCAGGCTCTGCGGGGCCGACCTGCAGGGCGCCGTCCTGCAAGATGTCGATTTCAGCGGCGCCAGTCTGGCCGGCGCCAATCTCAGTGGTGCCAACCTGAGAGGAGCCAACCTCAGCGGCGCCAATCTCATCGGCGTTAACCTTACGCAGGCCGACCTTGAAAACGCCAACCTGAGCGGTGCCAGGCTTGTCAACGCGGAGCTCGTCGGGGCGAGGCTGGTCAATATCAACGGCGAGAAGGCCGATCTCAGCCGCGCCAAAATGGTGGAGGCCGATCTCACCGGGGCCAGCTTCAAGCAGGCCACTCTGGTGCGCGTCGACCTGACCCGCGCCAACCTGTTTCGGGCCGGCTTCTATCAGACCAACATGGAGCGGGCCGTGCTCACCCATGCCAGCATGGTGGATGCGGAAGACCACGGGTCCATCAACATGCTCGAGACCAACCTGACCTATGCCAATCTGGATCATGTCAACATGGGCTCGCACGGGAACTATGCCAGTCTTTCCAAGGCCAATCTCACCGAGGCCTCCTGCCGCAACGCACGCATGGGCTGGGTTCGCCTGAACGAGGCGACCTGTTTCAGGACCGATTTCAGCGGGGCCATGCTGAAGCGGGCCTACCTGAACCGAACCAACGCGCAGCGCGCCGTGTTTAACCAGGCTGATGTCAGCGGCCTCCAGGGCGAGGGCGCCGACTTGAGCTTCGCCCATTTTAAGAACGCCAACCTTTCCGGCGCCGAGCTGAAAGCAGCCAACCTCGGCAGCGCCGATCTTCGCGACGCGAATCTAGCGCAGGCCAAGGCCAATGATGCCAGCTTCAAGGCCGCCATGCTGCAGAACGCTGACTGCACCAAAGCCAAGTTTGCCCGCGCCGATTTCGAGGGCGCCAATATCACCGGGGCGAATTTTGAAGATGCCAACGTCTTTCATGCCCGTTTCGATACCATATGGAAGAACTACCTGAAGGACCAGGACCTCTATGCCAGCCAGTACAAGGATATTGAATGGATCGAATAGCCGGCAATGGGCGCGATTGCTGAGTGATGAAGGCAAGGATGGCCCGGGGGCGGCTTCCCTGGAGGAGGTCTGGTGGCCGGAGAAGTCAGGTCCCAAGTCGGGAACCACTTTCGAGCATTCCTTCCTGGCGCTCAGCACAAATTTTTCCTCCCTATAAATCAAAAAACCGCCTGGGCCTTCTTGGCCACAAACGGTTTTTTCGTCCCTTTCGTTTGTGCTTCATGACTTGCAAACTGGCCGACATCAATCCCAGCTGTCCAGCTTCATGGTGCCGCGCTCGGCCAGGTTTTGCTGCATGCGGAATACTTTTTCCAGGATGTGAGGTTCGTGACCGCAGGCGTTGGCCAGGCAATAGGCGCTGGCACGGTCGAAATAATCCTGCAGGATCGGCCGGTAGTCGGGATGGACGCAGCGGTCGATGATGACCTGGGCCCGGTCGCGGGGGCAGAGCCCGCGCAGGTCGGCGAGGCCCTGTTCGGTGACCAGCACGTCGAGGTCGTGCTCCGTATGGTCGACATGGGGCACCATGGGCACCACGCAGCTGATGCCGGTGGGATCGGTTTTAGTGGGGCGCACCGAGGGGGTGTGCATGATCGACAGGAAGGCGTTGCGCAGGAAGTCGCCCGAACCGCCGATGCCGTTGATCATCCTTGTGCCTCCGACCAGGGTCGAATTGGCGTGGGCGTAGATGTCGAACTCGACGGGAGTATTCATGGCGATGACGCCGAGGCGGCGGATGATCTCGGGATTGTTGGCCAATTGCTGGGGTCGCAGTACGATGCGGCTGGTGTAGCCGTCCCAGTTGTCGTAGAGACGCTGAAAGCCCTTTGCCGACAGGGACAGGGAGGTGGCGCTGGCGAACTCGAGCTTGCCTGAATCGAAAAAGTCGAGCATGGTGTCCTGCAACACCTCGGTGTACACGGTCAGGTTGGTGAACGGGCCCTTGACCAGACCGCCGACCACGGCATTGGCGATATTGCCGACGCCGGACTGCAGGGGCAGGAGGTTGGCGGGCAGCCGCCCGGCTCTGACCTCGAACTGGAAGAAGTCGAGGATGTGGCTGGCGATGTTTTCGGAAACAGCGTCGGTGGCGCCGAGGGGGCGCCCGTTGTCTGACTCCGTCGATTCCACGATGGCCACGATCTTGTCCGGGTTGCAGGGCACATAGATCGTCCCGATGCGGTCCTGTACCCTGCTGATCAGGTAAGGCTTGCGGTTGGGTGGAGGATCGGGCAGGACGATATCGTGCAGGCCCTCGTGGGACGGAATGGCGGTATTAAGCTCGATGATCAGGTGTTCGGCGGTCTGAATGACTTCGGCCGCGATGCCCACCGATCCGGCGAGGATGATATGGCCTTCCTCGGTGATGGCGCTCGCCTCGACGATGCCGATATCCAGTTTCCCGCCGAGATCCTTGGTATAGAAGCCGTAGACAAGGTCCTGGGCAAACATGCTCAGGTGTTTGTCGTGCATCCGGATCCGGCCACTGTTGATCCCTTTCTGGATGTTCTTGCCGCTCTGATAGGGCCAACGCCGGGCGATCATGTCAAGAGAGGCCCAGCGGTCTTCGGTCTCGGTGCCGACTGAAGCACCGATCAGGAGATTGAACCGCAGTTTCCCCTGCAGATTGTTGGATTCAACATGATCGGCAAGGGCCTTGGGGATGGCCTTTGGATAACCGACGGGGGTGAATCCCGACCAGCCCAGGTTCATGCCGTCCCTGAACAGGGGGATGATCTCCTGCACGGTCCTGATCTTGTCGTGCAGATCCCGGCAGCGGATTCGATTTTTCAGCTCTGACATCGGTGTCTCCTCAAATGGACCGCCGGGTCCGGCTTTTCCCTCTGTTCTGCTGGGATCGGGTTACAGCTCCTGCAGAATCTCCTGTGTATCTTCGGCCAGTTCGCTTTGAGGAAAGTCGCGCAACAGTGCTTCGAACTGAAGGACGGCCAGGGGCGGATGCCCGCCGGCCAGATAGGCTTTTCCAAGGTAGAAGCGAACCTTGTCCATTTCCGAAAACTGCGGGTAGTCCTCGAGGATCTGTCGCAGACGGCCGATAGCCGCCCGATTTTCCTTGGTTTTCCAGTAGAACCGTCCGACGTAGAGTTCATGTCCGGCCAACTGGTCTTGACAGAACTGAATGAAGGACGGGGTTTTCTCTGCGAGGGGATGATCGGGAAACAGATTCGCCAGGCTTTCGAAGGCGACCATGGCATTTCGGGTGGCCGTCTGATCCCGGTCGATGGCCAGAATCTGGTTGTAGTGTGACAGGCCGAGTTGGTACATGATCCGGGGGGCTTCAGGATGACCCGGATGCTGCTTCAGAAAATCCTCGTAGGCGGTGGCGGCTTCAACATAATTTTCCGCCTCGAAATGGGCGTCGGCGATCTTCAGCTCAGCCCGCATATTCAAGTCGGCCGTCTCGTAAATTTCCCTGGCCTTTTCCAGAACTTCGATGGCTTCCGTATAGCGCCCCTCCGAATAGAGTGTTTCCCCCTCCTGATAATAGGCCTGAGCGGTTTTTGGGGCAGCCTGGTTCGAGGACATGCACCCCGGGAGAAGCAGCAGGGTCGGCACAAGACACAGCAGGACCTGTTTCATTGTAGTGATACCTCGATCTGCGGGTTGGATTATCGATTGAAGGCCGGCTTGTTTCGTCTGAACGCCGATTTCCAGAAGTGAACAAATTAAGGGATTCGGCGGAATTTGTCAATCGCCTGGCAATTCTCTGAAAACAGCCGGTGAACCAGGGGGATCGCAGGCCGATCTTGTTGATCGCAGGGCGGGAACCGCTTTCGGCTGGCAAACAAAAAAAGTCCCTGGGTAGGGACTTTTCAGGTCAGGTGCTTTCGGCAAGCAGCAATGCTTCCTTGACTTTATTGAGAGCCTGCTTTTCGATCTGGCGTATCCGCTCCCGGCTGACACCATAATCGTCCGCGAGTTCCTGAAGGGTTTTCGGGGTTTCGCAAAGAATTCGGTCCCGAATGATATGCCGTTCCCGGTCATTGAGACGGCCCATTGCGTTCTCGACCCTGTGGGAGAGCAGCCTGGTTTCCTCGTGTTCGAGGAGCAGCTGCTCCTGATTGTCGCGATCGTCGGCAAGGGAGTCGAGCAGGGTATGGTTATCGTTTTCGGTCAGATCGAGATCCAGGGAGGTATCCCTTCCAGCCATGCGCAAGGCCATTTCCTCGACTTCGTCATCCCGCACCGCCAGTTCATTGGCGATAGCATGAGCCGCTTCCCCTCCCGTCAGGCGGGAAATGGCGCGGGTTGTCTGCTTGAGTTTGAAGAACAGCTTTTTCTGCGCCTGGGTGGTGCCGATCTTCACCAGCGACCAGTTTTTCATGACGAAATTGTTGATGTAGGCGCGAATCCACCAGACAGCGTAGGTAATGAACTTGAGTCCCCGTTCCGGATCGAATTTCTTCAAAGCCATCATCAGCCCGATATTCCCCTCCTGGATCAGATCCAGAATTTTTAGACCGTACCCCCGGTACTCGTGCGCGATCTTAACCACGAAGCGCAGGTTGGAACAGATGAGCCGATGCGCGGCTTTCAGATCGCCTTGCTGTCGATAGGCGGTGGCCAGTTGGTACTCCTCTTCCCGGGACAAGAGGTCGAACTGCTTGATCTGGGTGATATAAAGATCCAGTGCGTCCGGAACCAGTGGCAGGAAAGCGGTACTCATGTCGGCAGCTCCTGAATAGCCTGTTAATTTAGAGGTTTGGCACTCTGGTGTTAAGAGTGCTAATATATATAACAAGTAATATAGTTCTGCGCAAGACGTTTTCTTTCACCCGTTGGTCTTTTCCGGAAAATTTGGCAGGAATTGTTGATTGACAGAAGGAATTCCGCTACCCATAATGGCGGAAACGCCATTTTCCCTGTCAGCCGTCAGGGGAACAATCAAGGCGAATTCATAAGCCAAAGGTCCTGAGCAAATCTGCAAGGCCTTGCGGAGATAGAGGGCATGCTAAAAAAACTCGGTCGCTTGTTGCAACCGAAAAATGGTGCCGAGTCGGAAAACCGGTTCGGAAATCTGCACCTGGCGCGGGCGGTGCTGCTTCTGGAAATGGTCCATGTGGATTTTGCCGGGGAGCCGATAGAGGAGGAGTTTGTGTTTCATGCTTTGCGGGAAGGCTTTGACCTGACTGGTGAAGAGACCCGGCAGCTCCTCGCTCACGCTCGGCAGGAGCGGGAAAAAAGCCTCGACCTGCACCAGTTCACCCGACAGATCAACGAGGCCTGTTCCCGGGAGGAGAAGACATCCCTGCTCGAAACTTTCTGGCGATTGGCTCACGTCGATGGCAAGATCGACAAGTACGAGGAAGCCCTGATGCGCCGCCTGACAACGCTGTTGCGTCTGTCCCACCGCCAGATGATCGAGGCAAAACTGAAGGTTCGTGAAGAACTGGGGCTGCGGCGCTCGGACGGCTCGATCCGACCCCTTTCGTGACGCCCGGCCGGGATCTCCTTCATATGGCCTCCTGGGCCCAATCCCTGCTGGCGGAGGTTTTGAGTCCCGGCGAACTGGCGGTGGATCTAACCGCCGGTAACGGTCGCGATACCTGCTTTCTGCAACAGATCCTCGGTCCGCAAGGACGGATCCTGGCTTTCGATATCCAGTTGAAAGCTCTCGAAATTACCGCCGGCCGTCTTGCCGGCACCGCGGCGCGGATCTTCGGTCCCTCGCCGGCAGATCCCGGACACCCCGTGATAGCGGGGATTCATCTCATCCACGCCTGTCATGGACAGTTGGCTGACTATCTCCGGGAGCCGGCGGACGGAATCATCGCCAACCTCGGCTATCTGCCGGGAGGGGATCACAGGGCGAAAACCGTTGAGGCGACCACCCGGCAAGCGCTGGAACAGGCCCTTGCCCTGCTTAAACCCGGCGGGCGTTTGGCGGTCGTGGCCTATACCGGCCATGAAGGCGCAGGAGAGGAAGCCGAAAGTGTGGAACGGATCTTCTCAAATCTGTCTCCCCGATTCTGGAATGTTTTACGGCTGACCGCCGCCAACCGGTTTCGAGCTCCGTTTCTGCTGGTGGCGGAAAAACGCATCGACCCAGGCCATGACCCTGAATGATCCCACCCTTCAGAGCACCACTCCCCTCGACACCCTGCAGCGGGTTTTCGGCTATCGCGCCTTTCGCCCCCACCAGCAGGAGATTGTCCAAGGGCTCATCGCGGGGAACGACACTTTCGTGCTGATGCCTACCGGTGGCGGAAAGTCTCTCTGCTATCAGATCCCGGCTCTCCACCGGCCTGGAATCGGCATCGTGGTCTCCCCCCTCATCTCCCTGATGAAAGACCAGGTGGACGCTTTGCGCGCCAACGGCGTAAAGGCGGCTTACTACAATTCCTCGCTCGGTCAGCGGGAATCCCGGCAAGTTCTCCGCCAACTGCATGGCAACCAACTCGATCTTCTCTACGTCGCACCCGAACGTCTGATGACCGAAGGTTTTCTTGAGCGCCTGAAAAACCTGGAGGTGGCGCTGTTTGCCATCGACGAGGCCCATTGCGTGTCCCAATGGGGCCATGATTTCCGTCCGGAATACATTCAGCTGGGCGCTCTTCGGCGGCATTTTCCTGAAGTGCCGGTCATCGCTCTGACCGCGACTGCCGACGAACAGACACGCCGTGATATTCTCGAGCGGCTTGGATTGAAGAACGCCAGGTGTTTTGCCGCAGGCTTCGACCGGCCGAACATCCGCTATACCGTCGTGCAAAAAAATCGTCCGGCGGACCAGCTCAGGATATTTCTGGAAAGAAACCGCAACCAGCCGGGCATCGTCTATGCCCTGAGCCGCAAGCGGGTGGAAGAAGTGGCGCAGAGGTTATGTGACACGGGTTTGGCGGCGGCTCCCTATCATGCCGGGCTCGGGGACGGGGAACGGCAGCGGGTGCAGGAGGCTTTCCTGCGGGACGACCTGCAGATCGTGGTGGCCACCGTGGCCTTCGGCATGGGCATCGACAAGTCCAACGTCCGCTTCGTGGTCCATTACGACCTGCCGAAGAATATCGAAAGCTACTACCAGGAAACCGGCCGCGCAGGCCGCGACGGTCTTCCCGCCGAAGCCCTGCTGCTGTTCGGCTATGGGGATATCGCCATCAGCCGGGGTCTGATCGAGCAGGGTCGCAATGAACGCCAGAATCGCATCGAGCTTCACAAGCTGCAGGCCATGGTCGCCTTCGCCGAGGCCCTGACCTGTCGTCGCCGCGTTTTGCTCGGATATTTCGGGGATTCCCTGGAGGAGGACTGCGGCAACTGCGACATCTGTCTGGATCCTCCGGAAACGTATGATGCCACCCAGGATGCGCAAAAGGCCCTGAGCTGCGTTTATCGGGTCGGGCAGCGTTTTGGGGCGGGTCACGTCATAGACGTGCTGAGGGGGGCCGAAACCCAGCGGGTGCGTAATCTCGGCCACAATCGACTCTCCACCTACGGCATCGGCACCCATCTCGGCAAGGATGAATGGGGCAGCCTGATCCAGCAGCTGATTCACCGGGGTTATTTGATTCAGGATGTTGGAAACTATTCGGTTTTGAAGTTGACCGAAGCCGCCCGCCCCCTTCTGCGCGGGGATCTGAAACTGCTGCTGGCCCGCCCCCGGGTGAGGATCGCTCCCGCGAAAAAGTCCGCGGCCAGAAGCGCTGTTTCCAGGGATGGCGACCCGGGCCTTTTCGAAGCCCTGCGGCGCCTGCGGAAGCAGATCGCCGATCGCGATGGGGTGCCCCCCTTCGTCGTATTCACCGATGCCGCCCTCGCCGAAATGTCTGCGGAAAAACCCCTCGACGACGCTTCTTTTCTGGGAATCAATGGTGTCGGGCAGGTCAAGTTGGAGCGGTACGGAAAGGATTTTCTGGATCTGATCCGTTCTTTTGACTGAATTTCATTTCTCGCCCATGTGAAGAATTTTTATGAAGATCGTCAGTTTCAATATCAACGGCATCCGGGCCCGTCTGCATCAGCTTCAGTCGATCATTGAACGGCATCGACCGGACATCATCGGTCTGCAGGAAATCAAGGTGCAGGACGGCGATTTTCCCATCGCCGCCATCCGGGGTATGGGCTACCAGGTCCATTTTCACGGGCAGAAGAGCCACTATGGCGTCGCTCTGCTGTCAAAGAGCGAGCCACTCGCAGTCGACAAGGGTTTTCCCGAGGACGGACCGGAGGACCAGCGGCGTCTCATCGCCGCCGACTATCCGTTGCCGGACGGCACCCGGCTGCGGGTGGTCAACGGCTATTTTCCCCAGGGCGAAAGCCGTGGTCATCCGGTCAAGTTTCCGGCCAAGAAACGTTTTTTCGAAAATCTGCATGCGCTTCTACACCAGAAATTCCACCCGGAAGATAAGCTGGTGCTCATGGGCGACGCCAATGTCGCTCCGGATGATCTGGATGTCGGAATCGGTGAGGATAACATTCTTCGATGGTTGCGCAGCGGCAAGTGCAGTTTTTTGCCGGAGGAGCGGGACTGGCTGAAAAAACTTCAGGATTGGGGGCTGGTCGATACCTTTCGCCTCAGATACCCCACGATCTGTGACCGTTTCAGCTGGTTCGACTACCGCAGTCGCGGCTTTGAGCGGGAGCCCAGAAGGGGTCTGCGCATCGATCTGCTGCTGGCCACCGATTCCCTGGCCGTCTGCTGCTCTGATTCAGGCATCGATTACGATATCCGTGCCATGGAGCGGCCCTCTGATCATTGCCCGGTCTGGGCTGAATTCGACCTTCCAATTCGGCTTTCGTTCTGAAAATTCAAACGAATAATATCCTATCTCAACGAAAAATAACCTTTCCTGGCCGGCTCCCTCTTTTCAAACGAGGGATGAATTCCCCGAAAAAGGTTGACAATTTAAGGCCAAAGCTGGTATTGACCAAAGCGTTTGAGCGTTACCTTTTTGTTAGGTCACAGTTTGAATTTCATGTGGAGATGGTGTCGGGACGGCGTGGGGTCGTTCTCGATTTGTCGTAAAAAGATGGAAGGTCTAGGAGGAAAAATCGTGAACCGCAAACAGATCGTATTGGTTGGCGCCCTGTGCGCCGCAGTATTCGCCCTGTCCCTGGTGTCCAACGCCATGGCCGCAGAAGATTTTGAACGCTGGAGCGTCAGCACTCAGATCATGTATCTCGACGTAGATCTTGATGCTGAACTTCTTGATGTAAGTTCTGAAGACGCCATGACTGGCGGTCTGGTGGTGGAATACTTCTTCACCCCCAACATCAGTGCTGAATTGGTAGCAGCGGTTGCCCATCTTGATCTTGAAGTTCGTGGTGTTACTGACGGTGAGACCTGGGTACTGCCCCCCTCGATTTATGCCAAGTACCACTTCATGCCTCAGGCAAAAATCAGCCCCTATGTCGGTGTTGGTCTCAACTGGATGTACTTCTGGGACACCAACACGGATGCCACCGATCTCCATATCGACAACAGCTTCGGCTGGAACGCCAAAGTTGGTGCTGATATCCAACTTTTTGACAACGTGTATGCCAATGTCGATATCATGTATCTGAACAACGAAACCGAATTCGACACCGGTCTGCCTGGAGTAAGAAACCTTGATCTCGACGTTGAAGTCTGGAGCTACAACGTTGGCCTGAAATACCGCTTCTAAGATTTTAATTTAAATCGCTGAAGTTCGAATGGCCGGTCCAAAGGACCGGCCATTCTTTTTGACAAAGTCCCTGGCGTCTTTTCAGTCCCTTATGTCCTATGGCCTTTGAATGACGAGCAGCAAAAAAAGGCCGGGCATGTGCCCGGCCTCCTCTGTCAACCTTGTCAGTTGTCAACTACCCGGGTACCACCATACAACAGACAATTTCCACCCGGCGATTGCGCCTTCGGCCCTCGGCGGAACCGTTGTCCGCGATGGGAACCGACTCCCCGTAGCCGCGAGCATGCAGCCGGCTGCCGTCGATGTTGAAGTTTTCGATCAGATACGCTCGAACGCTTTCCGCCCGGCGCAGGGACAGGTCCCTGTTGCGGGATGCGGAGCCCGTGGCATCGGTATGCCCGGCGATGAGAATTTTCTGGTCCGGGTATTTTCGGACAAAGGCTGCCGCGCGGGCCAGTTCGTCACGATAGCCTTGTTTGATATCCGCCTGGCCGACATCGAACCGGATCGAGAGGGTGAGGGAAACAGGGCAGCCTTTATCGTTCACCATGACCCCTTTGGCCGTGCCGGGGCAATTGTCGAGAGGATCGAAGACACCATCGCCGTCACTGTCCCGCGGACAGCCTTGCCGATCGACGCTGATGGAAGACGGAGTGGCCGGACACCGGTCGACGTGGTCCGGGACGCCGTCGCCATCGGAGTCTCTGGGGCATCCCCGCTCATCCACCGGAATCCCTTTCGGAGTTCCGGAACAGGCGTCGAGGTCGTCGGGAACCTTGTCACCGTCGCTGTCCGGCCGGCATCCGGCACTGTCGACAGCAGCCCCTGCCGGCGTCCCCGGGCACTTGTCGATGCCGTCATGAACACCGTCACCGTCACTGTCCAACGGCTGTACAATGGGAGCTGGTGTTTTGTCCTGCCCGCCGAACTGATAAATGAGTCCGGCCGAATAGATGAAGTTGTTTTGAGGGTCGCCGAAAGCGAAAATATGCCTCAGGTCTCCGCGAAAGGCCAGTGAATCGGTCAGGAAATACTTCAGGCCGACTCCGTAGTTGAGAAGAAAATCGGTGTTGGAGCGGTGGCGGTCGGGATCAAGGGTGATTCCGCCCAATCCGCCGGCAATGAAGGGGACCAGCGGGCTGTCGGGTATGAAGTGGTATAGGGCGTCGAGACGGTAAACCAGTCCATCGACATCATCACCGGCGCCGGAACCCGCATCCGCGTCGAAATAGTTGAGGACGAATTCGGTGCTCCAGGTGTCGGTCAGATTGTAACCGAGGCCCAGACTATAGGTCAGGGCGTCGTCGAGGTCCTGGTCGCCCTCGAAAACATATCCGCCCGCCATCGGCGAAAGCGAGAAGGCGCCCGATCGATTGGCGGCATTGGCGCCGCCGGGAGAGAGCACAAAGGTGAGCAGCACTGCCATCAAGGCAGGCAGGAAGCTTCTCAGCCTTTTCATGGGAATATCTCCTGAAACATGGGAAAAAACAAAATCAAATCAGATAATATCACTCCAGGTGGGCAATGCAAGGATTATCTGGATCCGGTGGGCGAACTTCCCGGCGACTTACCGGGACCCAGGAAGTTGCCATTCATTTGGCAAAACCCGGCAGTTCCTGGATACGCCAGGATTCTTGACCCCTGCAGTCGAGTGCATTACATTGGTGATATTCAAAGAACGGAGTTTATCAAACTATGAGCAAAATCGAGCTGCCCAAGGAAAAGCATGTGGGGCATCTGACGCTTCTTCGCCGTGCCCGAACCATCACTCCCAAAGAGTTCAATGCCCTGTCCTTTGCTGAGCGGTTGGAGATCGTTCGCCTCTCGGATGGACGAGCCAAATATAATCTGATATTGGAGGCTGCGGATGGACGGGAACTGGTTCGCGCCCTTCCCGCGCAGGACATTTACGTGCTGATCAAGGACCTGGGCATGGAAGATGTCTCCGAACTGATTGCCCTGGCCTCCGCCGAGCAGGTAACCTCCTTCATCGATCTCGATGCCTGGGACAGGGACAGCATGGATGGTAGTAAGGCCCTGAAGTGGTTGGTGCTGGCGCTGGAGGAAGGGGAAGAAAGCATCCTGCAGCGTTTCCGGGAACTCGATTTTCAAATGCTGGTTCTGATCCTCCAGAAATTCCTGACCGTTACCCAGGGTCTTGAAGTTTTGTTGGACGAAGATGCCATGCAGGAGGGGGCGGGGGCTGGGAATATTTATCAGGTCCGGTTCCGGGATTCTGAAAGTGCCAAGGTGATCGGTGAGATGCTCGACATTCTCTACCGTCGCGATCAGGCTTTCTATATGCAACTGATGGAGGGTGTCCGGAGCGAATTGTCCTCCCTACTTGAAGAAGATGTTTTTCAAGAGCGTTCACTGCGGCTGATGGATCTGGGTTTTCCTCACCCCGACGAGGTTATGGAGATCTATGCGAGGATCGATCCCCGGAGTTTCGATCCCGCCCTTTTTGACCGCTCTGTCGGCCTTTCCCAGATGGAAGGGACTCCTCCGGGGTTTGTCCTGACCGTTGGCCGTGCCCGCAATCTACTGGCTCAGGTTTTCGAAGCCGGCGTCAGCGAGAACACTGCCTGGGAGCTGAGCTTTCTTCTGAACAAAGCCATGGTGGCCGATAGTGTCGATATGGGGGAGCGCTCTCAGGTTCAGGGAGAACTGGAAATTGTTTACGGCTATCTCAATCTGGCGCTGGAGCAGTTTTGCGGGAATGATGTGCAGAAAGCGGCTGCCCTTTTCGACCGAACCTACCTCCTGGCCCTGTTCCGCTTCGGGTTTAATCTGACCCTGACATTGCAGAGTCGGGCCAGTGAAGTACGGCGTTCGACGGTGGGACCCTATCTGGATGGTCCCTATGCAGCCCTTGTGTCTGCACTGATGTCCCCAAAACCGCTCTATTTCTCCGGACTGGAGGAAGGGGGGCGTCCGGCTGTGACTCGTCCTTTCGCGTCCCTGGAAGAAGTGGAAAGGTGCTCCATCTGGTTGGAAGAGATCGAGGCCCAGCGGCGCCTGTTCGAAAAGCATTTCTCTTTCGACCTGCCGGGGCCCGACGACCTCGACCTTGCCGGCTGCCTGCCGGATGATGCACGGCAAATTACTCTCTCGGACTTTTTCCTGACCGCCCTTGCCAACCGAATTTGCGGCCGGCCCTTTCTGCCGCAGCCCGTTCCCCGGGAGGACTTGCAGCCAATTCACGAGAAGGTCAATGAAAACAGGAGAATTGCTTCCTGGTTACGGCGCGAGACCCTGACCTGGATCGATACTCTTGAATCTCAAGCTGCAAGTTTCGTAGAATTCTGCCTTGAAATATGGGATGAAGAGTTCTGCCCTCTGGATCCCGACCAGCTCGATCCCCGCTATATCGGAGGCCTTATAATTCGCATGAGCTGATTGAATTTCGATGAATTTAATCTACACTCCTGAAAGTCTTGGTTCCCCATCGGTCCGCCTTTCAAGAAAATAGCGTCCTTGAAATAAAATTCGTAAATGATGCTTGATTTAGTCTGTCACATATGTTATGAGGCTTAAATGAAGTGGCGTCCCGGTGGGGCGATCCCGCTTGTCCGGCACTCATCAGGCGAGGCGGCGCTGGCGGGTCCTTTCTTTTTTACTGGTTGCCTTTAGCAACCGGCATGCTTCACGTAAACGAGAAAAAGGAGTGAAAAGATGGCAGAAGGGGTTGTGAAGTGGTTTAATGATGCCAAGGGTTTCGGGTTTATCGAGCAGGAGGGTGGACCGGATGTATTTGTACATTTTTCGGTAATCCAGTGCGAAGGATTCAAGTCCCTGGCCGAAGGTGAGAAGGTAAGTTTCGATATTACCGAAGGTCAGAAAGGCCCCCAGGCCGCCAACGTCATAAAACTCGGATAATCCAACTTCAAATTGGCAGAAAAGCTCCGCAGCGGTCGCTACGGAGCTTTTTTCATTGGACTGGCGCACGACTCGTCCTGTCTGCACGGTTCAGTCCAGCATCTGCCGGGCTCCCGGGGAGCAGGCCCGATTCCCGATCACCGCCGCTTCGAATTTTATTTGGCGGGTAGCAGGCGAACCACCGTTTCGAGGTGCACCGTCTGGGGAAACATGTCCACCGGTTGTATCCGGTCGACCTGGAAGCCCATTTCGTGCAGAAGATCCAGATCCCGGCCCAGGGTCGCGGGGTTGCAGGAGACATAAATAATGGAGCGGGGGGACGCAGCAGTCAAAGCTTCCAGGACGTTTGCATCACAGCCAGTGCGCGGCGGATTGACCACTGCGACAGCCACCGGTCCGCCGGCGAGTTCCCCGACCAGTTCGGCAGCGTCGCCGGAAAGGAAGGTGCAGTTTTCCAATCTGTTGATCCGGGCATTTTCCCGCGCATTTCGAACCGCCTCCTCGACCACCTCGATCCCTGTAACCTTGCCGGCATCTGCAGCCAGATGGAGGGCGATGCCGCCGATGCCGCAATAGAGATCCAGGGCGTTTTCATGTTTTGCCAGAGCCGACCAGGAACGGACCAGACGATAGATGTAGGCGGCCTGTTCGTGGTTGACCTGAAAAAAGGAGGTCGGTGAAATACGCAAAGTCACATCCCCCACCTGATCGATGAGATCCGGAACCCCCAGCATGCGCATGGTGTCCCGCCCGAGAATCACGTTTCCGGTAGACGAATTGACGTTCTGCTGAACCGAGACAACCTCGGGAACTTTTCTCTGCAGCCATTTGCCCAGAGGGGTAATCCGACGAAAATCCCGTTCGGCGGTAACGAAGGTGACCATGGCTTTGCCCGAGGCCGGGGCGACCTTGATCAGCAGATAACGTAAAAGACCGCGGCGGGTCAAAGGATCGTAGATGAAGATTTTCTGCCGCTGGACTTCATCCTTGACCACCTGCATGATGCGGTTGATCAAAGGATGATGCAGGGGGCATGCGCCGATATCGACCACCTGGTGGGTCCCCCGGCGGTAAAGCCCGATTTTTAGATCGCCCCGCTCCCGGGAAAACACCAGTTTGGCGTTGGTCCTGTAGCCGAGTGATCGGGCGGCCGGCTGGATGGGAAGTGGCTCCAGTTCGAGAAGGGCGTTGTACCGGCCGAGAGCTTCCCGCAGTCGGGTTTCCTTGAAAATCAGCTGGGCCTGGTAATCCATCTGGATCAGAGAACAGCCCTGGCAGACCCCTGCCAAGGGGCAAGGTGGGGCGATGCGGTCGGTACTTGCCTTCAGCACCTTCTGGAGGCGACCGACAAGGCGCCGCTGGCCTTCATGTTCGATCCGGACCGAGACCCGTTCACCCGGGAGGGTATTGCCGACCAGCACCTCCTTGCCGGAATGGCGGCCGACGCCGAGGCCGTCCTCATTGAGATAGAGAATATCGATATCCAGAGACGGCAGAGGCTTTTGCCGTTCCTTTTTCCTGTTTCTGTCGTGAAATCTGGCCATGATGCCGTTTCCAACCTTCCGGTAGTTGTGTTTGGCGCACCTTACCCCTTCGCCGGTGAACTGTCAACGGCGCTGCTTGACTTGGCCTCCCTGCGGCCGTAAACTCGCCGAGTTCAGACTTCAGGTTTTACTGATCACTTATCACTCATTACTTATCACTGGGGTCCCCATGCGCAACAACACCCGCCGCATCCATGTCGGTAGCGTCCCCGTCGGGGCCGGCGCTCCTGTTTCCGTTCAATCCATGTGCAGCACGGATACCCGGAATGTTGCCGACACCCTGGGGCAGATCGAACGTCTCCATTCTGCCGGTTGCGAAATCGTCCGCTGCGCCGTGCCGGATGAGGAGGCGGCGCGTGCTCTGGCCGCTGTTCGCAAGGGTTGTCCCATGCCGCTTGTGGCCGATATCCATTTCGACTACCGTCTGGCCCTGTTGGCCCTGGAAAGCGGGGTGGACGCGCTGCGCCTCAATCCCGGAAACATCGGCGAGCGGTGGAAGGTGGAGGAGGTGGTGCGGGCCTGCGCCGAGCGAAAGGTGCCGATTCGGATCGGCGTCAACGGAGGTTCCCTGGAAAAGGAACTGCTGGCCAAATTCGGTCATCCGACGGCAGAGGCCATGGTGGAAAGCGCCCTCGGACACATCCGCATCCTCGAAGATCTGGGTTACGGCGAAATCAAGGTCAGTCTCAAGGCGTCCAACATCCGCCGCACGGTCGAGGCCTACCGTCTGCTGGCCCGGCAGGTGGATTATCCCCTGCATATCGGCATTACCGAGGCCGGTACGACCTGGAGCGGGACGATCAAGAGCGCTGTCGGGCTGGGAACGCTTTTGTACGACGGCATCGGGGATACCCTGCGGGTTTCTCTCACCGGCGATCCTGTGGAGGAGGTGCGCGTCGGTTGGGAAATTCTTCGAGCCCTGGAACTGCGTGACCGCGGACCGGTCTTTGTCAGCTGTCCGACCTGTGGCCGCTGTCAAATCGATCTGATCCCGATTGCGGAAGAGGTCGAGCAGCGCCTGCGCAATCTGCCGAAAAAAATAGTCGTCGCCGTCATGGGCTGTGTTGTGAACGGCCCCGGCGAGGCCCGCGAGGCGGATGTGGGAATCGCTGCCGGAAAGGGGCAGGGTCTCCTTTTCCGCCGCGGAGAGGTGGTGCGCAAGGTGGCCGAAAAGGACCTTGCCGACGCCCTGGTGGCCGAGGCGTGGAAACTGTTCGAGGAGGAAGAACCGACCGACAAGTCTAACAAATGATGCGGCATCTGGTCTTTTTGTCCAAATCGAAATCGGGATCGAAATCGAAATCGGCTTTTGACTTTAATTTAAGTCGGGTCTGACGTGATCCTGCCCCCCAGGAAAAGCTATAGGCAAAAACAAATCCGATTTCGATCCCGATTTCGATTTCGATTGGAAAAATCAGACGCAAAAACTTCTCACTGCCGGTTGTTTGACAAGTCCTTAATAGACAGGTATTAAGAAGAACGGCATCTTGAACCTTCTATCGATAAGGAGTCGAATCCGTGCTGAATCAGACCAAAGCCTGGCAGGACCTGCTGGACCATTGGCGTGAAATCTCCGGACTGCACATGCGGGACATGTTCGACCAGGACCCCGAACGCTTCGACCGGTTTTCACTTCAGCTGAAAGATATTCTCTTCGATTTTTCCAAAAACCGCATCACCGGGGAAACCCTGCAGCTGCTCTGCGATCTGGCTCGCGAAAGGGGCCTGGATGAGAAGCGGGAACGGATGTTCGCCGGTGAGAAGATCAACTGCACGGAGAAAAGAGCCGTTCTGCACGTGGCCCTGCGCAACCGGTCCGATCGCCCGATTTATGTCGACGGCGAGGACGTCATGCCTGGTGTCCGTTCCGTCCTGGCCAGAATGCGTGAGTTTTCGGAAAGGGTTCGCAGCGGCCAATGGCAAGGATTTACCGGCAAACCTGTCAGCGACATCGTGAATATCGGCATTGGCGGCTCCGACCTGGGCCCCCTGATGGTCACCGAAGCTCTGAAGCCCTACGGCCGGGATAACCTGCGGGTCCATTTTGTGTCCAATGTTGACGGCACCCATCTGGCGGAAACCCTCAAGCCCCTCGATCCGGAAACCACGCTTTTTCTAATCGCCTCCAAGACCTTTTCCACCCAGGAAACCCTGACCAACGCCCATTCGGCCCGTGACTGGTTCATGCGGGCGGCCGGCGACGAAAGGCATGTCGCCAGACATTTCGTGGCGATCTCGACCCATGCGGAGCGGGTCCGACAATTTGGCATCGACCTGGAAAACATGTTTGAATTCTGGGACTGGGTCGGGGGTCGTTATTCCCTCTGGTCGGCCATCGGCCTGTCGATCGCCCTGTTCATCGGCATGGACCGGTTCGAGGAGCTGCTGGACGGAGCCTGGACCGTTGATGAACATTTCCGTACGGCCCCCCTGGAAAAGAACCTACCGGCCGTCATGGGCCTGCTGGGAATCTGGTACGTCAACTTTTTCGATGCGGCCAGCCAGGTCATCCTGCCTTATGATCAGTACATGCACCGGTTTCCCGCCTACTTTCAGCAGGGCGACATGGAGAGCAACGGCAAAAGCGTGACCTGTTCCGGTCGAACTGTGGAGTATGCCACGGGACCGGTTATCTGGGGGGAACCGGGCACCAACGGACAGCACGCCTTTTACCAGCTGCTGCATCAGGGAACCCGTCTGGTTCCCGCAGATTTTCTTGCTCCTGCCCAAAGCCAGAATCCCCTCGGACGGCATCATGCCATTCTGCTGTCCAACTTCTTTGCCCAAACCGAAGCGCTGATGAAAGGGCGTACCGAGGCCGAAGCCCGCCGGGAGATGGCAGAGGCCGGCCTGTCCAAGACCGAGATCGAACGGCTGTTGCCCCACCGGATATTCAGCGGCAACCGGCCCAGCAATTCCTTTCTGTTCGACAGATTGACCCCGCGCACGCTGGGCATGCTGATCGCTCTTTACGAACACAAGATTTTCGTACAGGGCACGATCTGGGACATCAATTCCTTTGATCAGTGGGGTGTGGAACTCGGCAAGCAATTAGCCGGAGTCATTCTGCCGGAACTGGAGTCACCAAATCCCGCAACCGGTCACGATTCCTCCACCAATGGCCTGATCAACCATTACAAGCAGCGCCGTCAACCCGTTTAAGCCTTCCTCCCTTTCAAGGGGTTTCCCGCCATCTATTGGGTTAAGGACCGACAAGCTCCGACCCGACGACGGATCTGAGTCGATTTCGAAGGATACCGGGCCCGTTTTTGGCCGGATTCTTGCTCCTTTCCTTTTAACAATTTCCTGAACCCTGATGATTCAACACGGAAATGGCGTTTAAAGCGAATTCCGGTCCGCAGCGCGGAGCATTTGTATGACGGTTTTTTGATGGACAGTTTTTTCCTTTTTCCCTCGGTTCTGATTCTGCTGCTTGCCTTTTTCACACTGGCCGGCATGCTGTTGTTGCTGCTTTCCTGTCGAAGATTTGGCAAGAAGGCGCTGTTGGCCCTTCAGATCAGTGAAAAACGTTTTGAGACCCTCCTGGAAGGTATCAGCGATGCGTTGGTTGGTGTCAACGAGAAGGGAGTCATTGTTACCTTTAACAATGCCGCGGAAAAACTGTTCGGCTATACCAAAGATGAAATGATCGGTGGTCCTCTGGAACGCCTGATTCCAGAACGGCACCGGGAGAAACATCGTCAGGTCATTGGTCAATTTTTTGTCACAAGATGGGATAATCTCTCCATCGGCGAGGCTGTCGAAGTTCCCGCTTTACACAAAGACGGCAGGGAAATTCTGGTCGAATTGACACTTTCACTGCTGGTCGGAAACAACTCCCGAAACGTCCTGGCGTGCATCAGGGACATTTCCCGGCGCAAGGCCGATGAAGATGCTCTGCGTTTGAGTGAGGAGAGGTTCAGGGAAATGGCCGACCTTCTGCCTCAGTCCATCTTCGAAAGTGACAGAGACGGGACCGTCACTTTTGCCAATCGAATGGCTTTCGAACTTACCGGTACGAAATTCGACTTTGCCAAGGAAAAGAGAAACCTTTTCGAATGGATATCGCCGGAAGATCGAGACCGCGCAGCCGCGAATATTGCCCGAGTATTGGGTGGGAAAACCCTTCCTGATGAAAAGTATGTTCTGATTCGGGAGGACGGTACCCGGCTCAGCGTCATGGTGGCTGCCAGCCCGATCTGGCGGGGCCATCAGATTGTCGGGGCCCGAGGCATTGTCATGGATATCTCCGAACGGCTGAGGACTGAACGTCTGTTGCGGGAGAGCGGCGAACAGTTCAAGCAGCTGTTTCAGAAATACCAGGCCCTGCTCGACAATATTCCCGATGCCATAACCCTTCTGGCTCCCGATTTGACGGTGATTCGCAGCAATCTGGGAGCGGCCAAATTGCTTGGAAAGCCGGTCACGCACCTCCCGGGCAAAAGCTGCACCGACTTGTGGGTTGGCTGCTCCCTGCTTGAGGAAGGCTGTCCCGTTCGAAAAAGCTTCAGAACGGGTAAAACGGAAAAAAACATCATGAAAACAGCGGATGGCCGGAGTTGGAGGATCCGGGCCTTTCCGGTCGTTGATGAGAGCGGGGAAACCGTAGAGGTCATCGCTCATACCCGGGATGTCACCCGGCAACTGCAGATGGAGCAGGAGGCGACCCGGGCCAACCATCTGGCCTCTCTGGGGGAACTGGCGGCGGGCGTCGCGCACGAGATCAACAATCCGATCAACGGCATTATCAACTATGCCCAGATTCTGACGGACGATCCCCGGCAAAGCGAGGAGAATCGGGACATTCTGCAGTGCATCATCGATGAAGGGGACCGGATCGCGAATATCGTCAGCAACCTGCTGACTTTTGCCAGGGCGCGAAAGGAGAAACAGAACGTCATCTCCATCGGCGACGTCCTGGCAGCGACCCTGCCCCTTGCGGGAGCTCAACTGCAAAAGGATCATATTCAGGTGCGGCTGGACATCGATCCCGGCCTTCCCATGGTCATGGCCCACACCCAGCAGATCCAGCAGGTCATCCTCAATCTGATCAGCAATGCCCGTTACGCTCTGAATCAGCGTTACCCCGGTGCCGATGAGAACAAGATTCTGCAGATCTTTTCCGAGGCGGGAATGGAAGCCGGCATTCCCATGGTCCGCCTGGTCTTTCTGGATCAGGGCACCGGCATTCCCGCGATCCTGCTGCCGATGGTCATGGACCCCTTTTACACGACCAAACCGAGCGGGCAGGGGACCGGACTGGGGCTAAGCATCTGCCACGGCATACTCAAGGATCACGGCGGCAATTTGAAAATCGAAAGTGTCGAAGGGGACTACACGTCGGTCGCAATGGAACTCCCTGCGGCCTGAGGACTGTGCCTATGAAAAAAATACTGGTTGTCGATGACGAAAAGAGTCTCCGCTTCACCTTTGAGCGTTTTCTGGTGGAAGAGGGGTATCAGGTGGAAACAGCCGAGGATTTCGAAAGCGCCTCGGTGCTTCTGGAACAGACAAGGTTTGCCATGGTTTTCTCCGATATCGTTCTCGGCGACAAAACCGGCCTCGATCTGCTCAGGAGGATCAGGAACATCGATCCTGTCTGCCCGGTGGTCATGATTACCGGATATCCAAATATCGAAACCGCATCCGAAGCGGTCAGACTCGGTGCCTTCGACTACCTGCCCAAGCCGGTGCTGAAAAAGGACCTGCAGCAGGTGGCCCGGGCCGCCGTCAAGTATCGCGAAGCCAACGAAAAAAGCGAGGTGTACCGGACTCACCTGGAAGCGGTTTTCAAGAATGTTCAGGATGGTCTGATTACCGTCGATCATGAGGGACAGGTCGCCGAGTTCAACGAGGCAGCCCAACGTCTTTGCGGGCTCGATGGCTCGGCAGCCGGCCGTTCTTTCCGTGACGCTCCTGCCTGGTGCCAAGGAAAGTGCCTGGAGGCTCTTTTCACAACCCTCGACAAGCGGCAGCCGGTTGAAATCCGCCGCCTGGAGTGCGGACATCGGGAACGCCCCCGTCAAGTGGTCAGTCTTTCGACAGCACCTCTGATGGATGGTTCCGGGAACTTCCTGGGTGCTGTCATGGTGGCGCGGGACGAAACGCAGCTTGACCGACTGGAACGAAGCCTGAAAAAAAGGTCCCGCTATCATCGGATCTACGGCGCCAGTGAAAAAATGCAGGAATTGTACAGCCTGCTCGACGATCTGGCCGATATCCCATCCACCGTTCTGATTACTGGGGAGAGCGGTACGGGCAAGGAACTGGTGGCGGATGCCCTGCACAGGTCCGGATCGCGCGCCAACAAGCCGCTGGTCAAGGTCAATTGCGCCGCGCTGTCCGACACCCTGCTCGAGAGTGAACTGTTCGGCCATGTCCGAGGCTCCTTTACAGGAGCGATCAAGGATCGCATCGGACGTTTTCAGAAGGCGGACGGGGGTACGATCTTTCTTGACGAAATCGGGGATATCTCACCCAAGATGCAGTTGCGGCTGTTGCGCGTGCTGCAGGAGAGGGAGATCGAACGGATCGGCGAGTCGACCCCAACCAAGGTCGATATTCGCATTATGGCCGCCACCAACTGCGATTTGGCGGAAAAGGTTCGACAGGGAACTTTCCGGGAGGACCTCTATTATCGACTCAAAGTTATCCAGGTCGCGATGCCGCCCCTCCGTAAACGCCTGGACGACATCCCGCTGCTGGTGGAGCATTTCATCGAAAAGATGAATATCACCATGGGCAGGCAGATTCAGGAGGTGTCCGAAGAGGTTCTGCAGCTTTTTGCCCGCTACAATTGGCCGGGCAACATCCGGGAACTGGAACATGTCATGGAGTACGCCTTCGCCCGCTGTCGCGATGCCGTTATTGCCTGCAATCATCTTCCCTCGGACCTGAAGGACCGTAGTGTTCAGGATCCGGATGGGGAGTCTGTCGGCGAGGACGAGGAGGGAATGATTCTGCAGTCTTTGGAGAAGACATCAGGCAATAAAGCCAAGGCTGCCCGGCTGCTGGGAATCGATCGAAAGACCCTTTATCGAAAAATGGCCAAATTGGGCATCGAGTACAACGATTGAGGATCGAAGCTGGTCAGCGTTACTTCAAGAAGAAACGAGTGTGGCGTGCCCCACATCTGGGGCGAAAAATTCATGGGGCATTCCCCATTTTCCCCTTTCTTCGCCCGGCCCTTTCTGGGCCGGGAGCCAACCCCTTTCCCCATCCCTTTTTCCTGAAGTCTTGCTAGATGGGCCTTTTCGGTTCATTAAATTCTTTCTTCAACAGTTGCAACGACAGGTTGGGCTTTTGGCACATCCTTTGCCTAGTATCAACTGCCAAGTGGGAAATTGATGCCTCCGCGGGGAAACCTGAGGGGAGGATAAGGCAGCTGGCCCCCTGAATACGATCTAGGATGAAAAGCCAAATCATAAAAATATGCCCCTTTGTGAATGATCCAGGGCCGGAGTGTTTCTGCCTTGAGATGAACAGCCGCAATATCGAATCGGTTATCCGCTTCTGCAGTGGCGATTACGAAGCCTGTATCATCTATCAGAAGCAGGTGCAGAAGGACGGAACCGATTGACACGAGAGCTTTCAGGAAAACCGATTGAATAGCAAACCGAAAAACCATGGAGACTGAAAATGACAGAAGCTGAAGTGCGAAGCGAGTTTGGGCATGATGGCGGTTATGAAGTGGAAGATACCCAGAAAGACAAGTTCCTGACCTTTCGGGTGGCGGATGAGGATTACGGAATCGCCATTCGCCACGTCACGGAAATCATCGGGATTCAGAAGATCACCGTCGTTCCCGACATGCCGAGCTTTATCAAAGGGGTCATCAATCTGCGCGGAAAGGTGATTCCGGTCATGGATGTCCGGTCACGGTTCTGCCTGAGCGGGCGCGAATACGATGAACGGACCTGCATCGTGGTTGTCAACGTCGACGATCGGGCCACCGGCCTGGTGGTGGATCGGGTCAACGAAGTCGCCGACATCCCCGAAGAGCAGGTCGAGGCCCCGCCCGCCGGGGCCCAGAGCGGATCGGGCAATTTTATCCTGGGGCTAGGCAAAATCGGCGATTCGGTGAAGATCCTTCTCGATGTAAAGCGCCTGCTATATCAGTAAAATCTGCAGTAAAAGTGTAAATAAAAAGGAGAGGAAGTATGAAATTCAAATCGATTCAAATGAAGATTGCCGCCATTGCCGGTCTCTGCCTGGTGCTGGCATCGGGTTCGCTGGTGGTTTACAGCCTGATATCCGCCGGTAACACCCAGGAATTCACCCTGGAAAAGGTTTCGGATCTGCAGGAAAAGAGCGCCCTGGAGAGTCTGAAAAAACTGGCCGGTGAGCAGGGCGGCTTTATCAGGGCGGAATTCGAAGTGGCCCTGGATGCAGCCCGCACCATGGCTCATACCTTCGAGGTCTCGAAACAGAAAAGGGGTGAGTGGGCATCTTTGAACCTTGGCCGGGATCAGATCAACGCGATACTGCTCAATGTTCTGGAAAAAAATCCTGAATTCAACGGCACCTATTCCTGCTGGGAGCCGAACGCCCTCGATGGCCGGGATGACGAGTTCCGGACCGGGAAGGACGGCAACAATGCCGTCACCGGCCGCTTCACCCCCTACTGGAACCGGGACGCCTCCGGAAACATCGCCGTTCAGCCTCTGGTGGAATACGACACCATGGACAAGCATCCCAACGGCGTGCTGAAGGGCGGCTGGTATATCGGACCCTCGCAGAACCAAAAGGAAAGCGTGCTGGATCCCTTCCCCTACATCGTTCAGGGCAAGAAGGTCTGGCTGACCACCCTGTCCGTGCCGATCCTGGCAAACGGGAAGTTCTACGGAGTGGCCGGTGCTGATTACGACCTTTCCTTTGTTCAGGAATTGAGCGAAAAGGTCGACAAGGCTCTGTTCGATGGTCAGGGCGAAGTGTCGATCATCAGTAACATGGGATTGGTAGTAGCTGACAGTGAAAAACCGGAACTGATCGGGCAGCACATTAAAAGTCTGATTACCCATAATTGGGAGACAGTACTCGCCAATATCCAGGCAGGCAAGTCGGAGGCCGAGATAGACGCCGAGACGGGCATAGCCACTGCTTTTGCTCCCATCGAACTGGGCCGCACCGGCAAGCCCTGGTCGATGGTGCTTCGGGTCCATCAGGATGTCATCCTCGCGGAGGCTCATGCCCTGGGCGCAGACCTTGCGTCCCGTCATGCCAGCAGCGCCCTGTGGCAGGGCATAGTGAGCATTGTCATCGCCCTCGGCGCCATTGCCGCCCTTTGGTGGGCTGCCGGCGGCATTGCCCGCCCGATCCGGGCCGCCGCCCGTCTGGCCGATACCATCCGCGGTGGGGATTTCAGCCAGCGGATGAAATTCGATGCGGCCGATGAAGTGGGACAATTGGCTAATGCCCTCGATGGCATGGCGGACAGTCTCCAGAAAGCCGCCCAGGTGGCGGAAAAGATCGCGGCCGGAGAGTTGGATGTGGATGTTTCTCTTGCGTCGGATCGGGATCAGTTGGGCCTGGCTCTGCAAAGGATGACAGCCAACCTGAATGAGGTCCTGTCCCAGGTGCAGGTGGCCGGAGAGCAGATTGCCAGCGGTTCGGCCCAGGTCTCCGATTCGAGCCAGACCCTGTCCCAGGGGGCTACCGAATCGGCCGCATCGCTGCAGCAGATCACCGCGTCCATGAACCAGATGGCGTCCCAGACCCATCTCAATGCCCAGAATGCTGATCAGGCCAACTCCCTCTCCCGGGAAGCCCAGTCGGCGGCCCTGCAGGGCGGCAAGCTGATGACCGATCTGGTTGCCGCCATGGGCGAAATCAATCGCTCTGGCGAGGACATCGCCAAGATCATCAAGGTCATCGATGAGATCGCCTTCCAGACCAACCTGCTGGCGCTGAACGCGGCCGTTGAAGCGGCCCGCGCCGGCCAGCACGGCAAGGGCTTCGCGGTGGTGGCCGAAGAGGTGCGCAATCTGGCGGCACGCAGCGCCAAAGCGGCCAAGGAGACGGCGGAACTAATCGAGAACTCCACGGCCAAGACCCGTGCGGGCAACGATATCGCCGAAAAAACCGAGGAGGCTCTGAAAGGGATCGTGGCCGGAGCGACCAAGGTTTCGGACCTGGTGGCGGAGATCGCCGCGGCCAGCAACGAGCAGTCCCAGGGGATCGCTCAGGTGAACACCGGACTGGGACAGATCGACCAGGTGACCCAGCAGAACACCGCCAATGCCGAAGAGAGCGCAGCAGCGTCCGAAGAGCTCTCCAGTCAGGCGGCCCACCTGCAGCATATGCTGAGCCGGTTCCATCTGAAGAATCAGGGCGGAAGCGCTGCCATGCGCCTGGCGGCACCGGTGAAGAAGGCCGCTCCCGCTGCGAGGACCGCGCCGGCTCCGGCGCTGGAATGGTCTGCACCGACGGAAGCGAAGCCCAGAAAGGCCGGGGGATCGCCGAAGGACATCATCGCCCTGGACGATTCCGAGTTCGGCAGATACTGATATATCATCCCCAACCAGGGTTGCCAGGGTGCAAGGGCGGCGGAATCTATTCCGCCGCCCATTTTTTTCTGTTCAGGTACGATAATTGCTGTCCATTGCATCGGGAAGAAACGGGCGGTGGTGAAAAACTCCTTGTCAGCAGATCTGGCGTCTGCGATTGCGCCGTCCGGGTTGGCCTTTTGCAATCCATTTGAGCAAGCCGTTCTGGCCGGTTTCGACCGCGGAGAAGCCTCACTCAGAGGAGGGGAGCAATGTCACAAGTCAATGCAAGAAGCGATTTTTACCCGGAACAGGATCAATTTGCGGAGGAGGATACCCAAAAGGACAAATTTTTGACTTTTCGTCTGGCCAGCGAGGATTACGGCATTTCAATTCGCCAGGTGACGGAAATTATCGGCATCCAGACCATAACCGAGATTCCGGACATGCCCGCTTTCATCAAGGGAGTCATCAACCTGCGAGGCAAGGTGGTGCCGGTGATGGACGTCCGGTCCCGTTTCGGCCTTCCCCAGCGGGAGTACGACCAGCGAACCTGTGTGGTGGTGGTTGATGTGGCGGGCAAGGCCATGGGACTGATCGTCGACCATGTCAACGAGGTGCTGGATATCCCGGCCCAACAGGTCGAACCCCCTCCTGCCGGACATGGCGAGGGCGGCCGAAGATTTGTGCGGGGCATGGGAAAGATAGGTGAAAAGGTAAAAATACTGCTCGATGTCGAGGCTCTGTTTGTTTGATCAGCAGTGGTGCAGATACCGGATTTGAATTTGCGCGGGTTGGGGCGGCGGAAGGAAGAATTTCGCCGCCCCATCCGCATTAAAGTCAAGCGGTTTTGACAAGATCCGTCACCACGATCCTGTCATCCTGAAATTCCCAGCGGAGGTCGAAATCCAGCATCCGCAGGCCAAAACTTTCTTTCTGCGGATGATTCTGGTAGTAGGCCGGTCGGGGATCGCAGCCCAGGGTATCGACAATGAGTTTTTCCAAGCGGGGAAACCCCGAATTCTCAAGGGTTCGGAGCTTATTCAGGCATTCGGCAGTGAAAGTGACTTCAATGTTTTGGTCGGGCGGTAGCGGGGCAAATCCCCCCGTTGCGTTCGGGATGCTGTCGGCGTAGGGCAAATAGGGTTTGATGTCCAGGACGGGGGTGCCGTCCAATAGATCGACTCCGCCGAGATGCAAAATCACCCTGGAGCCGGATATTTCGATCCTCTCCAGTTTGACCGCCGATAATCCAATAGCATTCGGCCGAAAGGGGGAGCGTGTCGCAAAGACCCCTAAACGGCGGTTGCCTCCGAGGCGGGGCGGGCGAACAGTTGATTTCCACTGCCGCCCTATGTTTTCATGAAAGAGGAACACCAGCCAGATATGGGAAAAGTCTTCCAATCCCCGCAAGGCCTCCAGGCGATTGAAAGGGGGAAGAAGTTCAAGAGTGCCCCGGGCTTCCGGGACCAGGCCCGCCTGGCGGGGAATTCCGAATTTTTCCTTGAAACAGGAGGAAATGGTGCCGATGGGGGTGAAAGTGATGTCCATGGTCGTTTTTTACCATAAACCGCCCTCCGGCCGCCAGGCCAATCAGGATTCACGGGTCAGGAGTCAAAAGAATCGATTGTGAATGTGTGAGGTTTGCAATAGAATTCCTTGCTGTTTTTTACGATGCAGAATTGTTCGGTTCAGGAGAAGGAAATGATCAACAGGAGCATTTGCGAAGAAAACCCGACGCTCGATCTGACGGGTGTTCCCGAAGGCTCAGCTTCTTCCTATTTCCTTTATTATCAGGATGTTCTGGAGCGCGACCAAGCCGTCTTTGCCCTTTTTAAAAAAGCCCGGAACGACAGTTTCGAGAGGATTTGCGTGTGTGACCCACCTTACCGGGATGGGATTGCCGACGGGAACACGGACAGCCCCGGATTTCTGGAGGTAAAAACGATCCTCTCCGGATCTTCCCAAAACCCTGGCGCCGCGGTCCTGGAATGGATACAACAGGCCAAGGACTCCTCTCTCTCCAAGGGCTACGCGGGGCTCTCCCTGTTCCTGGAGATGGGTTGTGTCTGCAGGGGAGCGACAGAGAACTGGTCCGAAAAATTTTTCACCGCGCTCGACGAACTGACCGGAGACGGCAAGCTGATGCTTTTGTCAGCCTTCAACTGCCGGTCCGTTCCCCCTGCAGTCATGCTGGCGGCATTGCCTGCCCACTCAATGTTCATCGAGGGCGGACAGATATATCCCAATGATTATCATCGCCCTTCACGGAGTTCGAAAAAGGGGGCGAGTCGACTGATTGGCGGCCTTCTGAAACTGCTGAGAGGCTTTGGAAAGAAGCCGGCGCAACCTTACCGGCGGGGCCGCGTTTTCGAAGCTATCCTCAAAGTGGCCCCCATTGGGATGTGGATGCTCGATCGGAATCATCGCATTGTCTTCGTCAACCAGGATTTCAGTCAATTTACCGGGCTTTCCATGGACGATATGCTGCAGTCCAGGCATTATTCTGAATTTCTGGAGCCCGATGAAAGGGTCAGATGCCGGCTCTCCGATGCCAGGGCTTTTGCGGCCGACGGTCCGATTCAGTGTGAAGAGGAGTTGACCAGTGCCGAGGGTGTCCGGCACACCTTTCAGATCGTCAAATCGAAGGTGGTGAATGATTCAAATGAGGTGACTGGACTGCTGGGATTGGCGATCGATATCTCCGATCGCAAGGCGGCGGAGACCGGTTTGAAAGAGGCCCTGGCTTTTGCCGAAGATGCCCGGGACAAGATCGATAATATTATCGAATCGATTGCTGACGGATTGATCGTGACCGATACCCGCAACCGCATCGTTCTGATCAACGGCAAGGCCAGGGAATTGCTGGCCATCAATGCCATGGAACTGAAGGGAGAATCTATCGGCAGGGCTGTCAGGGATATATCCCTGCTCGACCAGGTCAATGCAATCTATGGACAGGATGCAGCAGAGGCTCTGCAAACCACTTTCCAGGCGGAAGGTCCGGACCCAAAGGCGGGCCGGTTGCTGCAGGCGCGTACCACCCTGATGCGGAACAACGAAATGACGGTGACCGGGGCCATCACCGTTCTGCGGGATGTCACCAGGGAACAGGAACTGGATCGTATAAAAGCGGAATTTCTTTCGGTGGCCGCCCATGAACTGCGTACCCCGCTGACCTCCATCCTCGGTTATCTGGAGTTCTGCCTGCATCCTGAGGAATTCGGCGGCTTTTCCGATCAACAGCAACGGGAATTCCTTGTGGAAATCAACGACAAGGCGGAGTTGCTGGCCAGACTGGTCTCGGATCTGCTCGATATCGGCCGTCTTGAAGCGGGAAAACCTCTGCCGCTGGATTTCAAATTCATCGACATTGAGCGGCTGATCGGCAAGATTGTCGAGCAGTACAAACTGCAGGCCCCCCATCACCGTTTCGAAATCCATTGCGATGGCAATCCCTGCAAAATGGTCAGAGCCGACGAAAACAAATTGGGGCAGGTCCTGGAAAACCTGTTGAGCAATGCCGTGAAATATTCGCCGAAAGGTAGCCTTGTGCGTGTATCCGGCACGTGCGTTGAAAACGCCTATCAGGTCTGCGTCGAGGACCAGGGGATCGGCATGACCCCCGAACAGGCGGCACGGATTTTCGATAAATTCTATCGTGCCGACTTTTCGGATACCGCCGCCCGGGGCCTGGGCCTGGGGATGAGTATCGTCCGCCAGATCGTGCTGAGCCACAACGGCTCAATCCGGGTGGAGAGCGAAAAGGATTTCGGAACGAAAGTCCAGTTTACCGTTCCCGTGTTATACGAAGAGGAAAAGGGGCGGGCGAGAATCCGGAATTAGGCTATCTGAAGAAAAGGATCTGATTGCAATCTCTTGCGGTCATGATTTTGTGGACGATCGGCCGGTCGGCCGGCAGTATGTCGAAATGGGGGAATTCCTCCGGCTCGATCCAGCGATGCTCCGCCACCTCGAGGTTGCGCACGACTCCCGAAACCTGCCGGCAGGGATAGGCCAGCACCACTACCGGCCCCCACTCGTATCGGTAATAAGCCACCTCAAAAATCGGGCCGACGACTATTTCGATTCCGAGCTCCTCGAGCAACTCTCGTTTAAGCCCTTCCTCGGGCGACTCGTCGCCGTGCAGCTTCCCTCCCGGAAATTCCCACAACCCTCCCTGCTGCTTTTCCAGCGGACGGCGGGTGATGAGAATCCTGCCATTGTGGCAAAGGATTGCGGCGGTGACAATCAGGGGCTGCATAAGACTCCTTTGTGGTTGTCGGGTCAGAAAGTCGGGGTGAAAGGGCAGCGGCCAGTATACAGCTCCGGTCCGGTGGGAGAAAGGGACTTTTTTGCTGACATTCCCGTGAGGGGTATGGGATAACTTCGTCACCAGCATTCGGGCTGTTCAACTCTTCTGTGGTATCTGCTGACAGATTCGCTGAATTGGTCTTTTGATCAATCGGAAAACAGATGTTCAAATTATCCGACAAGGGCCGGGGCATCCGGGAGATGTTCGATTCCATCGCCCCCCGCTACGATTTTCTCAACCGCGTCCTCTCCCTGGGCATAGACCGTCATTGGCGTGCCTTTGCCGTCAAACAGCTGCAGGTCCCGAATGGAGGCAAGGTTCTGGATGTGGCGACAGGGACGGGAGATGTCGCATTGTCGATTGCCGCCCGAACCCCGGATTCGGTCAGAATCGTGGGCGAGGACTTCGCGCGGGAAATGCTGGCCATCGGCAAAAAAAAAATTGCAGCCACCCGGTACGCCCACCGGATTGAGCTGGTGAATGCACCCTGCGAAGCCATGCCCCATCCCGATAAGACATTCGATGGGGTGACCATCGCCTTCGGGATTCGCAACCTGGTCGACCGCACGGCCGGGCTCCGGGAGATGCACCGGGTTCTCAAGCCCGGGGCCCGGGTGGTGATCCTGGAATTTTCAAATCCGCGCAACCCCCTGTTCAAGAGCCTCTACTCCTTCTATTTTCGCCGCATCCTTCCCTTTCTCGGCGGTTTGGTTTCGCGGCGAGAAGCCTACCGGTATCTTCCCGACTCGGTACTGGAGTTTCCCGATCAGGAGACCTTCACGTCCCACATGAAGGAGGCCGGATTTTCCGATCTGCAGCATATCGATCTGACCTTCGGCATCGCGACCGTTTACGTGGGCGTTCGCCCGGATTGAAATCCCTCTTTTTTGCTGAAAAAAAGGTACTTTTCCCCTGCCCCTTCTCGCCCAGCGGGTACCGCAAATATGTAAAATTCCGTTGACCGATTTAATGAAATGGTGATAAATTCTTTTCATCCAATCGTTGCAGCAAGCCGGTCTCCCTCAATGAACGAGTTCGGATTCCGGAGGACCATCATGGATCGCGACCATGACATCAGCCCCGATTCACCCATGCGTTTGCTGTCGCTCCTGATCTGCGCCATCCTTTTATTCGTCTCGCTTGACCCGGCATGGGCCCAACAGCGCTTCCCTCAACAATCAGCTTATCGTGACTTCGAGCAAGCTGTCGCTGCTGCCTGGCGCAGTGTCAACAGCGGGTTCAAACTCACGCATGAACTTGAAGAAAAAAGAAAACGTGAAATAGGGTCCACATCGGAGCTCATTCTGGCTGCGAAGGGAACTTTTCAGTCTTCAATTTTCCGGATCGATCAAGCCGAAGCCAGATCGCAACTTCCACGTCGTACACCCTATCTGGAGCTTTACATCCGTGCGGATAATATCCGCGCATTGAGTCATTACGGGCTCGCTTATCTTGCGTGTCTTCAAAATGATTTTGTCACTGCGAAGCGCCATATCTCCACCGGACTCCAATACGTTGAAGATGCTTATCAAAGGGCATTGATGCCAGAGGAGCCTGATCTTGCCAGACATGCCCATGCCTGTGCAGTCATTGGTGCTGATCTCCATGCCCTCGGAATGCAGATTTCCGATCACGAAGGCAACGCGAAAGAGAAACAGCGGCATGAAAAACGCTACCACGAGCTTACACGGGAAGCGAAAGGACATGCCTCCTTTTCAGAGAAAACGGTTGAGTAATCCCCTTGCGAACGCTCAGGCCGGATATGATACTGCTTGAGATTTCAACGGTTTTGATTGCACTGGTCCGGGACAGGGATCTGACGACCCAGGCGATTTGCTCCTGCAGGCGATCCATCCACAGCGCCCGGCAAGAGGCAATGGCAGCGAATTGCTCCTGGAAAGGCCATCTTCCGGAAGATTTTATTCTCAAATTCAACCGCCACGCTCTCATTTTCGAGCACTCAACAAAAGAGACGCCGTTTTTCGAAAGTTGCGTAGATATTCATCTGCCGGATTCGGAAGATCCTGAATCACTGCTGCCCGTGGGCCGTTACAGATTGATCACTGACATGGAGTCCGGTGAAGCAGTGGATGATTACCTGGAGTTGTGGTGATGGTACTCGGCTTGCCGATCAATGCCCTGACGCTTTGATCGCCTATCATAGGTTGTCAGGACGGTTTGGCCTTATCATTCATGACGGTGGCAGCTCCATGGTCGAAATCCGTTACTGTCCCTGGTGTGGAGCTGACCTGAGGGTTGGTGGAGCTGATAGGAAGCGACGATAGGGAGATCGGAGGAAAGGAGGCATCGATGAAGATCACAATGGTGACAAGTGTCGTAATGCTGACCGCAATCATGATTTTGCTGCAAGCCTGCAACTCTTTTAAATCCTCGGGAATCAAACCTTTAGAAATCGATTATTTCTACACCACAAGTTACAGCGGGGAGGTGAAGCGGAAATATGAATCTCTTACAAAACCCGAAATTTATGGCGAGGAGGTTGCTGTGCAGAATGCTCCGCCGCATGTAACTAAATTCTATCCGGGCGAAAAAGTATGCATAGCGGTCCATTCCGCTCCCGGAGAACCTTATGTATACAGGGGAGACCTCTTGCCCCCTGAAGATAAAGTGGTTAGAGGCTATGTAAGGCCGATGATTGCCGGGACCCGTACCTATGCATATCCCGGGGGGTATACCGAACTCAGTTTTCCGGGTTTATCGGTTGGCCGTGCAGGGGGCTGGTGGGTGAGTTGCGTTCAGTTACGGCCAAGCATGGAAACGCCGGCCGGGCAGCAGGCAGGGGGCTACTATCATCCGGAGTTCTATTTAAAACCGGGCCAGTATACTGTGAAGGCTACAATTCACGAGTCGAATATAAAGCGCAGTTATTGGCCGATAAAGCTTTCCTTCAGTGTTGAGGAAAGGAAAGGTCTTGGCTGGAAGCCGGAAAAAAAATAAAACAGAAAGGCTTCTTTATCGCCTGATCCTCCGCTTTTGAAAGAGGCGGCTTTTGCCGTCCTCCGTTTCCACCTCGATCGCTGCCTTTCAGGGAGCCCCTTCCGGCACTTTTTCCCGTCCGGTGATCAGCCCTGCCGGATCGGTGATCGCTTTTTCCGGCAGCCCCAGAATCCTTTTGAAGATCCCCAAAACCTGGCTGGACAGGGATGTAACGGGTATGGCTTGCACATCGGGATCGTCGCTGTTGCCGGTGATTTCGAAGTGAGCGGTAATCAGCGCTTTCTCCTCACCGGTCAGAAGCCATCCGGCAATGGGGATGTGGGTCAGGATGTTATCCACGGTCCTGAAAGGCTTGACGCCGACCTTGAGGTCCAGTTTCTGCTCCACCAGGTCTGCAGTCCCAACCAGCGACATGTTCATGGCGTTGCTGGTGATGAACAGATCCTCCGTCGTCAGCTTGCCCCGGTCGAGGGAAAATGTCCCTTCCAGTTTGTCGAAAGGCATCCCCTTTCGAGCCATGTCGGGCAGGTTCAAGGTCAGGATCTGTCCGACATTGAGCAGGGAGAAGACTTTGGAAAGGAACGCGAAGCGGTAGAGCACCCCTTCATTGATGGTGATGCCGAAGGTACCGCTCGAGGTTTCCAGAAACCTGTCCCCCGCCAGTCCTTCCAGAAAAAATTTGCCGCTCAAACTCCCTTTTAACAGCCGGTTCCGTTCGTCAAAAATAATATTTTGCAGGTCTTCGGCTTCCACGTTTTCGCCCTCGCCTGAAATTTTCAGGAGGGATCCGCCGTTTTCGGCCTCGTCCAGAACGATCGTACCCTGGCAGCGCCCCTGGTCCAGATTGAATTTCAATGGATCGATGCGCAGTTCACCGGCGGTTGAGGTCACAGTGCCGGCCGCGTTTTGGAAACGAAGAGGGCCGTAAACTCCCTTGGCCACCCGGGCGTTGACCACCACCTTCATCTCCTGGGCAGAAGAACTCGCAGTTTCGCCGGAGGCAGGGCCTTCCCAGAGCGCAACCACCTCGTCAATGTCGGCTTGATCGGCGGTAATGTCGAGGTTGAGGGTAGGGACGGAAGCAAAGGGCAACCGGCCTTCAATGTGTACGTTCGGGCTTTTCGGCAGACTCGTCCGGATTCTGTCGAAAAAGACCTCCTCCTTGCTGAAGACCAGGCGCCCCCTGAGATCATGAAGCACGGCTTTTGGAGAGGGGAAAAACAGGTCGGAAGCTTTCAGTTTTTTCGCTGAAATAACCAGTTCCGTGAGTGGAGAGGACCAGTTGCCGACCTGGCCGTTGATGCTGACCGGATATTCTCCCAAACGACCCTTGGCGGTCCATTCCATCCGGTCCTTGAAAAGCTGAATCTGCCCGGAAAATCCATGCAGATCTCCAGCCAGCACGTCCTGGAATCGCAATCCGAAATCCCTCGCGGTCAGCTCCCCCCGAGCCTGGCCGATGTCGAAGCCCGTCCCCGTCAAAGAGCAGGTTCCTGCGACGAGACCGCGGAGGCGGTATTGTTCCATAGAAGGGAAAAGAGTGAGTATTTTCGAGAGATCTGCGCCGGGCAGTCGGCAAGTCAATTGAAAGGGCTGTTTCGAGAAGGGCAGGGGCTTGCTGTTTTCCAACAGCAGCCTTTCGCCGGAAAATTCCAGGATCTCGGAAGAAATCTGGACCTGGCCTTTGGCGATACGCAACCGTTCCGGGGAAATAACAGCTTCCATCTCCAATCGTCCCGGCAGACCGGTAGTTTTGTGGAAGAAAGACCGGCCAAACAGGCTGGCGGCATCGAGATCCGCCCGCAGGCGGGTTTCGAAGACCTTGCCCTGGCCGTTCATGGTCAGAAAGACAGGAATCGGGCCCTGGCCGGAAAGAAAAACCTTCTCTTCTTCCGGCAACAGCTCCCCGATCCTGCCGGCTGGCAAAATCCATGCGATTCCAAAAGTGCTGGCAGCGTCGGCCGCAAAGGGCTTTTCCACCCGACCGGAAAACTGCAGGGGGGAGTCGAGCAGAAACCCGGTTCCTTCACTTACCGTCAGAGTTTCGCCTTCCAGACTCAGTTTCGAGTTAAGTCTTTCTATCGATTGGCCCTGGCCGAGCACCACCCGGCAATCGCTCACCACGATGTCCGCCTGCTGCAGAGGCAACTCCGGCCCCAGCTGACGGAACCGGGAGAGGGGGCCGGCAAACCGGGCACGGGCCATACGCACATAGCCGGTGGGAAACCTTTCGCTCCAGGACTTGTCCATAAAGCCTTGCAGGTGGTCGGGCATGAGCCGCCAGATTTCCTGAAGGGGCAGGTCTTGAGTGTGAAGCGAACCTTCCAGCCAGGGTTCGCCCGGTGTTCGCTGAAAGGTGAAACGACCGTTGAGGTTGATCGCATCGGCCTGCAGAGAGAGGTCGTCAAAGTTGTGGACATCCGCAGCAACGGTCCACCGCCCGGCAAAAGTCCATCTGTCGATGGCCAGAGGGGAGGAATAAAGCCCAGGGAGTTGCAGAGCCAGGTTCTTCCCCAACAGCTCTGCCGCTATCCCCAGCCCCTCTGCGGGTGAACCGGCAATCGTCAGGCGGACATCCATGAGGCCGCGAGCCTCTTCAATCCCCAGGTTTGAGCCGTAACGGGCGGCCAGAGGGCCGGGCTCCAGTCCCCGAACATCCAGTTCCAGGTCGCAATGCCCCCTGGACCAATGCCTCTTTTCCTCCGGGAGGAAAAGGCGGCCTCCGACCTTTACCCGGGCCGTTCGATCCCCTTGGACCACCTCCGCATCAAGACGCAGGTAGCCGCGATTTTCTGAGAAAAGATGGCTTGCCTTGACCTCGACCTGCTGCAAGTCCAGCTGAAAGGGGGCTGCCTGCAGGCTCCGATCCTGGAAGGTGAAATGTCCGTCCCGAATGACGATTGAATCGACCTCTACCGTGGTCAGCACGGTATGGAAAAGGTTCGGATGGATGGAGGTTTCGCCGGTAAAGCCCAGGTTAAGGCGCGGGCTATCGAGGACGATCTGGAGAAAATTCAGGCGGCCGACCAGCATCGGCAGGATTTTCGGTTTGAGATAGAGGTTTTCAACGGTCAACAGCGGGGGCTCCTGATCCTGGCCCGAAATTTCAAGACGGGTGAAGTCGAAGGCCGGACCGAAATGCCAGGACAGTTTGGCCTCGCCTATCGAGACCGGCCTGGAGAGGGCTTCGCTTAAACTGCTCTGCAGGTCCTCCCGGTAGCTGTTGAGATCGAAAGTGATGAGAAATATGCTGCAGCCCAACAGCAGCAGAAAGGTCAGCAGGCCGATAACCGTCAAAAAGGGGTGACGAGCGAACATGGTGGTCCTTTTTTACAGAAACTTTCTTCATTCGGGCGTGGGAAGACCCGCGGCCGTCAGGATCTTCGACAGATGGGACGGCAGGGGGCAGGTCACCTGCTGCCTGTTTTGGGTTATCGGGTCCGGCCAGGCCAGGTGAAAACAGTGCAGAAAGGGGCGAGCCAGATCCGGCAGCTCCGGACCGCCGTAGCGGAGGTCCCCGACCAGGGGATGGCCGGCTTCCGCCATCTGTCGCCGGATCTGATGAGTCCGGCCGCTGATCAGTTCCAGCCGCAGCAGCGTGAGGTCATCGGTTCCGGCCAGGATCAGATAGCGGCTGGTAGCCTCTTTTAATTTACCCTTGGCGGGGATGGAAGAGATCAGAAGGCCCTCGCTGGGAGTATCGGTACCGCGAGCCATTACTCCACTCGTATCCTCGCCCTGAAAACGGCCCTTGGCCAGAGCAAAATACATTTTTTCCATTTTGCCGTCCATCATGACCCTGCCAAGGAGCCCGGCCGCCTTGCGGCCTTTTGCGAACATTACCGGGCCCGAGGTGCCGACGTCAAGACGGTGCACCGGTGAAGCACGGAAAGGATCCCTCCGTCTCTTCAGCAGGGCCTGAACGCGGTCGCAGAGATTGTCCCCTTCGTGCCCGACACTCCCATGCACCGCCAGTCCGGCCGGTTTTAAGACGACCAGTGCAAGCGACGTTTCCAGAAGAATGTCAACAGCCATGGTTTCGGTGGCCAGAAAAAGTTCTTTTAAACGTTTGCTTTCAGGCAGCAGCAGCCTGTCTCCGCTTTTAAGCACGGTTGCCGCGCTCGCCGGCGTCTGTTCCAACAGCACCTTCCCACTTTTCAACAATTGGGCCAGGTAGGACTTGGGTGCGGCCGGAATCCGCCTTTGCAGAATTTCCAGACTGGTGAGGCCGTTTTCCTCAAGATTAATCAACAGTATTTTCATGCCGCCATCATATCCCGGCGCTCGTCAGCAGGCAAGCTGAAGAGTGCTTGCAGAGCCCGTAAATTTCTTTACATGAATGAGGGTGCTTGCTAACATGACCCGCCTTGTCATGCGGGTTCAGATGGAATAATCGGGATGCAGATCAAGCGAATCGAAATTGTCGGTTTCAAGTCCTTTGTGGATCGGGTGGCACTCGATTTCAGCGAAGGGATTTCCGCTGTGGTCGGTCCAAACGGTTGCGGGAAAAGCAACATCGTCGATGCGATTCGTTGGGCCATGGGGGAACAGAGCGCCAAGAATCTCCGCGGACTGGCTATGGAGGACGTCATATTCGGCGGCAGCGAGAGCCGCAAACCGATGGGCATGGCAGAGGTTTCGATGGTGTTCTCCAACGAGAGGGGACTTGGACCCGCCACTGTCCGCGACTATCCGGAAATCATGATCACCCGGCGGCTCTACCGCAGCGGCGAGAGCGAATACCTGCTCAACAAGACGCCCTGCCGCCTGCTCGACATCACCGAACTGTTCATGGATACCGGGATCGGCGCCCGCGCCTATTCGATCATAGAGCAGGGCAAGATCGGCATGATCCTCACCGCCAAGCCCGACGACCGCCGATTCCTGATCGAGGAGGCGGCGGGTATCAGCAAGTTTAAATCGCGCAAGAAAGCGGCCTTGCGCAAGATCGAAGCCACCCGGCAGAATCTGCTGCGCCTCAGGGATATTATCGGCGAGGTTCGGCGTCAGCTGAACGCATTGAACCGCCAGGCCCGCAAGGCTGAGCGGTATCGCGAATGCCGGGAGGAGTACAGGGAGATCGAGATCCGCTTCGCTCTACAGCGGCTCCAGATCATACAGCGGGATTTCGCCGCCGAGGAAAAGGCCGCGGGGGAGCAGGAGAGACAGCGGGAAGGGCAGGAATCCCGGGTTCAGAGCCAGGAACTGCACCTGGCAGAAGAGCGGCTGACCCAGACAGCCGCCGAGAAGGACCTGCAGCAGGGGCAGGAAAGGGTCTTCCATCTCACCGGGGAATTGCAGAAAATCGAGACCCGGATCGAGTTCGATGATAAGGAGCGGGCCAATCTTGAACGGCAGAAAGAGCAGCTGACGGCCGAGTCGGAGGAGTTGCATCGGCAGCTGGAAGAGTCGGCGCGGGAGGAACGGGAGCTGCTCGAGGGCGAAAGCATCCTGGCGGCCGAACTGGAGCGTGAAACCAGGCGGCTGGCCGAGGAGGAAGCAGCGTTCGGCGAGCTGGGAGGATTGGAGGAGAGTCTGCTCGCCGCGCTGGAAAAAGCCCGCCACGAACTTTTTGCCATCGCCGGAGAACTGTCCAGGCTGAGCAGCCGTCGCGAAGACATCCGGCGGCGCGTCGAAATTCTGGATGAAATGCTGAGCCGCAAACGCCAGGAATCGATTCTCCTCCAGGAAAAACAGCAGGACTGCCGGTTGCAGCTTGCCGAAAAGGAAGATTTTCTGAAAGCCTGCCGGCAAAGGCGGGACTCCCTCCTGCTGGAGCTGGAAACCGCCCGGGAGGCAATCCTTCTTCTGCGTCGGCAGTTGGAATCCAACGAAACCCTGCTCCTCGAGCGGCAGGAAGCGTTGAGCCGCAGCCGGTCCCGACTGGAAAGCCTGGAGACGCTCGAACGGAATCTCGAGGGTTATGCCGACGGGGTCCGCACCCTGCTGGCCGATTCCGTCTGGCGCGAGCGCTGTACCGGCATGGTTGCCGATATCCTGGATGTTCCTGCCTGCCACGAGCAGGCGGTGGAGATGGTCCTTGGAGAGCGTTTGCAGGCCTTGCTGGTCAAGGGGCCCGAAGACGCCCTGGCAGCGCTGGATCTGCTGCGCCGCAAAGGGGGGCGCGGCGCTTTTTTGCTGCCGTCTGTCCCTGTCGGGACTCCTCCCGCTCTGAGCGGTGCAACTCCCCTGGTCGACCTGATTTTTCCCCGATCGGGGAGTGAAGAATTGGTGGCCGCCCTGTTTCAGGGCATTTTCCTGGTCGAGGATCTCAAGCCTTTTATCGGCAAGGTTCCTTTCGGTGTAACTCTGGTCAATCCGCAAGGGGAGATGTTGTGCCATCGCGGCGTTCTGCATGGCGGGGCAGCCATCGGCGAAGGGGAAGGCCAGCTGCACAAACGCCGGGAGATGAAGGAGCTGGCTGCCGCAGCGGAGAGCCTGGAAAAGGCCACCGAGGATCTCAGGCGCCAGCGGCAGCAGCTCAAACAGACTTTCGGGGAGGCTGAAGAAACCCTGGCTGCCTTGGGCAGCGCTCTGCATGCCGAAGAGCTCCGCGCGGCCGACGGCGAAAAGGATCTGTTGCGCCTGCAGGAGGAAGCCGTCCGGCTGCAGGAGCGGAACGAGGTGCTGGCCTTCGAGGAAGAGCAGTTACTCGAGGAGCGGGACCGTCTGCTGCGGGAGAATGAACAGGCCGACGCCCGTGGCTCCGACTTGGAAGAGTTGCGGCAGGAGCAGGAGCGGGCGGTGACCGATCTCCAGCAGGAACTCGAAGAGCGGCGCCGGATGACAGAGTCGGTCAGGGAGAGGGTGACCGCGCTCAAGGTGGCGCTGGCCGGCCTGAAAGAGCGGGAAGAAGGGGGGCGGCGGAATCTGCAGCGCCTGCAGCGTTTTCGAAACGAATCCCGCGAGCGGCTGCAGAGGCTGGAGGAGCGACGGCAAGAAGCAGAGACCAGGCAACGTCAGCTGGCAGAGGCCGGCGGGAAAGCCCGGATCGAACTGGAAGTGCTGTTCAATCGCCGGGAGGAGGAAAAAAGCCGGATCGAGGGGCTCAGGGAGCGTTTTGATGAAAAAACCGGCCAGATGGAGGTCCTGGAGGAGGGGCTGAGGGTGCTGCGCAGGGATCTGGTCGCAGTACAGGAGTCACTGACCAAACGTCAGGTCCGGTTCCGGGAACTGCAGCTGGAACTGGATCATCTGCGGCAGACGGTGCTGGACCGCTACCGCATCGACCTGCTTCAGCTCGAGCCCGATGAGCGGCCATTTGACGAGGAGACGGCTGAACGGCGGCTGTCCGAGCTCAAGGAGCAGCTCGATGACATGGGGGAGGTCAACCTCACCGCCATCGACGAGTACCGGGAATTGGAGGAGCGCTGGCAGTTTCTCAACCATCAGGAGCAGGATCTGCAGACGTCCATGGAAGGTCTGCAGACAGCCATCGCCAAGATCAACCGCACCACCCGCAAGCGCTTCCGGGAAACCTTTCTGGAAGTCAATGCCCGGTTCCAGGAGGTTTTTCCCAGGCTGTTTCAGGGCGGTAAGGCCGAGTTGACCCTGACCGACGAGCAGGATCTGCTGGAAACCGGCATCGAAATCGTAGTCCAGCCTCCGGGCAAAAAGCTGCAAAATGTCGGGCTGCTGTCAGGAGGGGAGAAGGCCCTGACCGCCGTTGCCCTGATTTTCGCCATCTTTTTGATCAAGCCGTCGCCTTTTTGCCTGCTGGATGAAGTTGATGCACCACTGGACGATGCCAACATCAACCGGTTCAATGATATGATCCGTGAGATGTCTGACCGATCCCAGTTTATTATTGTGACCCACAACAAGCGGACCATGAGCATTGCCGATACTTTGTATGGTGTTACCATGGAGGAACCGGGAGTCTCTAAGCTGGTGTCCGTGCGGATGAGTGAAATATAGGAAAATTCATGCCTTTCAAGCACCTGCTGACAGAACTGCTGGAACGTATTCCCGGGGCCCTGGGGGCGATCATTGCCGATTGGGAAGGGGAGGCGGTCGATCACGTGGCCCGAATGGACGATTACGAGCTGCGGGTGATCGGGGCGCACAAGGGGATCATCCTGAGCAATCTGCGCCGGGTACTGGAGCAACTGGGCCGGGACCGCCTTCAGGAAGTCATTATTTCAACCTCCCGCAGCAGGACCCTGGTGCTGCCGGTGACCGAGGATTATTTTCTGGTTGTGACGGCCGATCGCGATGTCGTTCTGGGCAGGGCCCTTTTCGAGTCCCGCCGCTGTGTGGCGCGTTTGAAGAAAGAGATTGCCTGATCCGGAGCCAGGTCGGGCAGTAGTAGAGTTGAGGGGGATACATATGATGATGGAATGGTTCGGCCGCTGGATAGCGGCTGTTATCGATTGGTTGGCATGGACCGGGCTGCCGGAGGAAAACCGGGTCCAGATTGCCTGGGTCTTGCTCGGCATTCTGGCGGCGCTGGCCGTCGTTCTGATCATAGCTCTCGGAGTATCCCTGGTCCGGCGCGGCAAAGCGCCACCGGAGGTCGAAGAAGAACCCGGTCCCCCGGTTCCTCCTCCCATGGAGATGCCTCCGGAAAGGGAGATCCCCCTCGCGGAGGAAGAACCGGCCGTGCCCGAGGAGGAGGTTTCTGCGCCCGCCGAGGAGGGGATGGCGGACAGGGAGGTCGGGATCCCGCTTCCGGAAGAAAAGGTTTCGCTGAGGGCAACGGAAGCTCCTGCCCCTGAAGTCGAGGCTCCGCCCCCTGTCGAGCAGATGGCGCCGCCTGCCCCTGCACCGGAACCTGAAGTGGAGATGCCTGTCCCTGTCGAGGAGCTTCCGCCGGTGGTCGAGGAAGCGCCGGCCAGGGTCAGCCTGTTCGACCGGATGCGGGTTGGTCTGGCCAAGACGAAGACCTCGCTGGTAGGGCGCATCGACGATCTGCTGAGCGGTTCGTCGGCTATTGATGAAGACCTGCTCGAGGAGTTGGAGGAGGTTCTGGTCAGCGCCGATTTCGGTATGAAAACCACCACCGATCTGATGCAATCCCTGGAAAAAAGAATCGGCAGAGGTGAGGCCAAAAAACCGGAAGCCCTTCGCGCACTGCTCAAGGAGGAGATTCACCGGAGATTGCAGATGGAGGCTTCTCCCCTGAACCCGGAATCTTCAGCGCCCTTCGTCATCATGGTGGTGGGGGTCAACGGTGTGGGGAAAACCACCACCATCGGCAAGATAGCCCATCAATTCGTGGAGCAGGGCAAGACCGTTCTGTTGGGTGCGGGAGATACCTTCCGGGCTGCCGCTGCCGAGCAGTTGACGATCTGGGGAGAACGGGCCGGCGTGAATGTCATTTCCCAGAAGGCGGGCTCCGATCCGGCCGCTGTGGCTTTCGACGCCATCAAGGCCGCCCTCGCCCGAAAGGTGGATGTCCTGATTCTCGACACTGCGGGGCGGCTGCATACCAAAGTCAATCTCATGGAAGAACTCAAGAAAATCCGCAAGGTTCTCGATCGCGAATTGCCGGGTGCACCCCATGAGACCCTGCTGGTGGTCGATGCCACGACCGGGCAGAATGCCCTGGTGCAGGCGAAGTTGTTCCAGGAGGCCGTGGCCGTTACCGGCCTGGCCCTGACCAAGCTCGACGGAACCGCCCGCGGTGGCATGATCGTCGCGATCGGCAACGAACTTGGCCTGCCGGTGCGTTATGTCGGCATTGGTGAAGGGATCGACGATCTGCGGCCTTTTGATCCGACCCTTTTCGTAGAGGCGCTGTTCGAACGGTAACCGGTATAACCGCTTGACTTTTGGATACTGTTTACCTAGAATTTTGGCTCAAATGAGGAAGGGTTGCCGTGGATCTGAGCATCGTCATACGACTCGAAGAAAAGATCGATCAGCTTCTGGCGCGAAAGCAGGAGCTGGAGGAGGAATGCCGTAGGCTGACCAATGAAAATACGGCCCTTCTCAGGGAAAAAGAGGAGTTCGGTGCAGAATTGGATCGGATTCTCGCCAAACTCGATCGATTGGGCCAGGAGATCTCTTGAAGCAGGCTGTTCAGGTCACTATTCTCGGTCAGCAGTATACCGTGAAAAGCGAAGCCTCTCAGCATGAGGTGCTTAGGGTGGCCGAGTTTGTAAACGGGCAGATTTCCGATGTGCTCACCTCAGGTCGATCGGTGGATACCCTGAATACCGCCATTCTGGCATTGATGAATCTGGGTGGAGCCTATCTGCGGCTGCAGGAAAATACCGGGTCGGCCGAACAGGACCTGAGGGACAGATTGAAAAAGCTTCTGAGCCGTCTGGAGAAGGCCCTGCCCTGAGATTATGCTGATCCTTGGTCATGAATTCTTTCGCTGGCAAGCAGTATGTGCCTTCGGCACTGATCCGATCTCTGTGAAGAGTTTTCCGGATAGATTTGGTAGACGATTTTCCAAACAGACCTGTTGCCGATGGTCTGGTTTGTCCGACTTTAAAGTCAGATTTCGCAAATCCCGCCATTCAATTGGACGGTTGCCCCCTGTTGACTTGTGGGAAGTCATTCCGCGATGGGACGGTCGTTTTCGCGGGAAGTGAATAGCAGGCCATGATCGCCTTAGGGCCTGCAAAGGGACGACCTGCCATAAAAACCATTATGGCAGATTGAGCCGCTGACCTTCGGACCGATAGTCAAAAATCCTGCCTGTCTGTACCCTTCTGCAGAGATCGCCGTTTCCCGCGGAGATCGCTGATCCATGCCCAAAAAATCGATCAGAGCCGAGGTTCTCACCAGGCGCCGGCACCTGGCGGCGGAGACCTGCCTGCGGTGGAGTCTGTCGGCTCAGGAGCGGCTTCTGGAATCTTCTGAGTTTCGCAGGGCGGCCGCCGTTGCCCTTTACAGCCCTGTGCAAAATGAGGTTTTTACCGAAATGCTTTTCCACCAGGCTGTCCAGCATGGCAAGCTGGTGACTTATCCAAGGGTTCGCGGCAGCGAGCTCGAATTTGTCCAGGTCGATGAGTCGTCCAACCTTCAACCGGGCGCTTTTGGCGTTCTGGAGCCAAGGGGGGACCGGGTTGTTGAAACCTCCCGCCTGGACCTGGTCGTCGTTCCCGGAGTCGCCTACGACCGGGAAGGCCACAGGCTCGGCTATGGCAAAGGGTTTTACGACCGTTGTCTGCATGGGAAGCGGCGTCCCCGTTTTTTAGCCGGCCTCTGTTTTGAATTGCAGATAGTGAACAAACTACCGGCGGAGGCCCATGACGTTCGTATGGACATGGTGATGACGGAGAATTGCCGTTACGATTTTCCTCATGCCGCCGGATAACCCCAATAGTTTCCTTCCTGCTTTCTGGAAGGAACATGAGTGTTTCCTGTCGGAAGTCATCTGTTTTCTGCGGCCACCCGCCCAGGAAAAGAGATGCCTCGGGGAGGAAGCCGAGGAGGATAAAGGTCTTGAGCTTACAACTCGCACTGACAATCATCGTTGCCGCCCTGGCCTCCGGGGTCGGGTTGGGCATGCTGCTGCGCCACAAGCTGGGCGAGGCACGCCTTGCCACGGCTAAACAATCTGCCGAACTTATTATTTCAGAAGCGGAAAAAGAAGCGGATATCATTCGCAAAGAAGCGGTCATTCAGACCAAGGACGCAGTTTTTCAGGCAAAATCGGAATGGGAAAGCGAGGCCAGGGAGCTGCGTCGGGAGCTCCAGTCACTCGAGAAGCGGCTGCTGCAGAGAGAGGAAAACCTCGATCGCAAGGTGGAACAGCTGGATCTCCGTGACGCTGAACTCGGCAAGCGGGAAAAGCGTCTTGGTCAGCAGGAGGACCGGATCAAGGGGTTGGAGCAGGAAGTCGAACAGCTGGTGAACGAACAGCGGGACAAGCTGGAGAGGCTCTCCGGCATAACGGCTGAAGAGGCCAAGCAGCTTCTCATGGACATGATGGAAAGCGAAGCCCGTCATGACGGCGCCAAGCGGGTCAAGCAGATTGAGGACGAGGCCCGGGAAACGGCTGACAAAAAAGCCAAGGAGATTCTGGCCCTGGCAGTGCAACGGTATGCCGGCGATTATGTCGCGGAAAAGGCAGTCAGCGTCGTGCCGCTTCCTTCCGACGAAATGAAGGGCCGCATTATCGGCCGGGAAGGCAGAAACATTCGTGCCATAGAAGCTGCCACCGGCATCGATCTCATTATCGACGACACCCCGGAGGCGGTGATTATCTCCGGATTCAATCCCGTGCGGCGGGAAGTGGCCCGTATTTCGCTGGAACGGCTCATCGCCGACGGCCGCATCCATCCTGCGCGTATTGAGGAAGTGGTCAACAAGGCGGCTCAGGATGTGGATACCGCCATCCGGGAAGCAGGTGAACAGGCGACCTTCGACGTCGGTGTCCACGGCATCCATCCCGAACTGGTCAAGCTGATCGGCCGGCTCAAATACCGGACGTCCTACGGGCAGAACGTGCTGCAGCACTCCATCGAGGTGGCCTTTCTCTGCGGTATCATGGCTGCCGAACTCGGTGTCAACGTCAAGCAGGCCAAGCGGGCAGGACTGCTGCACGACATCGGCAAGGCGGTCGATCATGAGATTGAGGGGTCTCATGCCATCATTGGTGCGGATCTGGCGCGAAAGTATGGTGAAGCTGCCAAGGTGGTTCACGCCCTGGCCGCCCATCATGAAGACGAAAAGCCAACGACCGTCCTCGCCGTTCTGGTCCAGGCCGCCGATGCCCTTTCCGGAGCCCGGCCGGGCGCCCGGAGGGAAATGCTGGAAACTTACGTCAAACGGCTGGAGGACCTGGAAAGAATCGGCACCTCCTTCAAGGGGGTGACCAGCTGTTTCGCCATTCAGGCCGGGCGGGAGATTCGGGTCATGGTGGCCAGTGACAAGGTTTCGGATGTCGAATCCCATGTGCTGGCCAAGGATATCGCCCGCAAGATAGAGGGTGAAATGACCTATCCTGGCCAGATCAAGGTCAATGTCATTCGCGAAACCCGGGCTGTCGAGTTTGCCAAGTAGACCGAGGCATCCGGTTGAACTTTCGCTTTCTCATCGCTCCAGGTCACGGTGTCCGGTGAGAAAAGCTACGGAGTAGGATTTGAGAATTCTTTTCATCGGCGATATTGTTGGTCGGGCCGGACGGCAGGCGCTCTCCAGCCGGCTCCATCGCCTGGTTGACGAACATCTGGTTGACATGGTCGTCGCCAACGGCGAAAACGCCGCCGCCGGGTTCGGATTGACGGCCAATATCGTCGGCGATCTTCTCGATATGGGTGTCGACGTTATCACATCCGGCAACCATATCTGGGACAAGCGGGAGATTTACGATCACCTGGATCGGCAGGAACGCCTGCTGCGACCTGCGAACTACCCTCCCGGTTTGCCCGGGAGGGGGTGCGGGGTTTTCACGACGAGTGCCGGTCTTCAGGTTGGGGTGATCAATCTCGAAGGCCGGGTTTTCATGAACAACCTGGACTGCCCCTTTCGCACGGCCGCCTCCCTGATTGAAAAATTGCGGCAGCGCACCCCGATCATCCTGGTTGATTTCCATGCCGAAGCTACCAGTGAAAAAGTGGCGCTCGGCTATTTCCTCGACGGACGGGTTTCAGCTGTGGTTGGTACTCACACCCATATTCAAACCGCCGACGAAAGGATTCTTCCCGGGGGCACCGCCTATATTACCGATGCCGGCATGACCGGCAGCCGCGATGGGGTCATCGGCATCCGCAAGGAGCTGGCCATCGAAAAATTTTTGACCCAGCAGCCGGTTCGCTTCGAGGTGACCAAGAACGATCCCTGGCTGTGCGGAGTGCTGATAGAGGTAGATGACGAAAACGGGCTGGCTCTAAAAATCGAGCGGATTCAGCAGTCGGCGGACTGAATAAAAATTCTGAACAGGAACGAGTCATGATTTCAGTACAGGAGCAGATGGCAGTCATTCGGCGCGGCGCCGTGGAAATTTTGGTGGAGGCGGAGCTCGAGGAAAAGCTCCGGCAGTCGATTGCCTCGGGTGTGCCGCTGAGGATCAAGGCGGGTTTCGATCCGACCGCCCCCGATCTTCACCTCGGTCATACCGTCCTGATCCAGAAGCTCAAGCAGTTTCAGGATCTCGGCCATGAAATCTGTTTCCTGATCGGGGATTTCACCGGAATGATCGGAGATCCGACCGGAAAGAACGAGACCCGCAAATCCCTCTCCCGGGAAGAGGTGCTGAGAAACGCGGAAACCTATAAGGAACAGGTTTTCAAGATCCTCGATCCGGAAAAGACCCGGATTGTTTTCAACAGCGAATGGATGGGCAATATGAGTGCCGCGGATCTCATCGGTTTGGCCTCCCGCTACACCGTGGCCCGCATGCTGGAACGGGACGATTTCCACAAAAGGTTCGCCGGCCAGCAGCCCATCGCGATCCACGAATTTCTCTACCCCCTGGTACAGGGCTACGACTCGGTGGCTTTGCAGTCCGATGTGGAACTCGGCGGAACAGACCAAAAGTTCAACCTGCTGGTCGGTCGGGAATTGCAGAAGCAGGAAGGGCAGAAGCCGCAGTGTGTATTGACCATGCCGCTGCTGGAGGGCCTGGACGGGGTCAACAAGATGAGCAAGTCCCTCGGCAATTACATCGGCATCACCGAACCGCCCAAGGAAATATACGGCAAGGTGATGAGCATTTCCGATGAACTGATGCTGCGCTATTATGAATTGCTGTCCGATGTCGATCTTCAAACCTTGAGCAAAATTCGGGACGGAGTTTCAGGAAAACCGGGCGGAGCCCATCCCATGGAGAGCAAAAAGGCTCTCGCCAGGGAACTGGTCGCCAGATTCCATGATACCGATGCGGCATGGCAGGCCGAAGAGCATTTCATCCAGCAGTTCAAACAGAAGGAGATACCGGATGATATTCCCCTGGTCGAGATCAGCCTGAAGGAGCCTGTATGGATCTGTCGGTTGCTGACTGAGGCCGGTCTCGTCAGCAGCAACGGCGAGGCGCGGCGGCTGATCAAGCAGGGTGCCGTACGTCTCTCGGGCGAAAGGGTGAACGACGCCGAGCAGGAAATCACCCCTGAAGGCGAGATCGTACTGCAGGCCGGCAAGCGCCGGTTTGCCCGGGTGGTATTCGGGTAGAAAAAATTGTAAAAATTTAGATTGACAGTGAGGGGGGCCTGCCGTATATTGCACCTCCCTTGCAAGGGGACGGTGGCGATGGCCTCCAGCCCAGGCAAGATACGATCTTTAAAAATTTGCGGTTGGAAGAAAAAAGTGTCCTTGACAAGGGATGACGCGCTGGGCTATAAACGGCGCCTGTTGCAGAAAGGCGCTCCGAGAGGGGCGGGTGAGTAAGC